>JAOJBP010000008.1 GCA_028228555.1 Candidatus Thioglobus sp.
GTGTTCGAGTTCCTGGTGGTTTCGCAACAACTGCGCATGCGTTTGAAATGTTTCTCAAGCATAATAATCTAAAAAATAAAATTAATGAGCTGCTTAAAGACTTAGATCCTAATAACATCCAAGAACTAACAACTGTGGGATCTACTATTAGAGATTGGGTGCAAGAATCTCATTTTCCAGATGAAATACATGATGAAATTGTCAGTAATTATCAGCAACTTGAAAAAGAATTAGGAGAAACAGCTACATTTGCTGTGCGGTCTTCTGCAACTGCAGAAGACTTGCCTGAGGCTTCATTTGCTGGGCAACAAGAAACCTATCTCAATGTTCATGGTATCGACGACATACTTAGCTCAATTAAAAAAGTATTTGCCTCACTTTACAACGATCGAGCAATTTCATATCGCGTTCATCAAGGCTTTGAACACTCCGAGGTCTCCCTATCTGCTGGCATTCAGCAAATGGTTAGAAGTGATATTGGTGCTAGTGGTGTTATGTTTACTATTGATACAGAATCTGGATTTGATGAAACTGTATTTATCACCTCTGCTTATGGACTAGGAGAAACTGTTGTTCAAGGTTCAGTTAATCCTGATGAATTTTATGTACATAAACCAACATTACAAGCTAATAAATTGGCCATTCTTAGTCGCACTTTAGGCTCTAAAGAAATCAAAATGACGTATGCTCATGATGATCTAAAAAATACTGTCACTATTGAATCAGTCCATAAAGACCAACAGCAACAATTTAGTTTGAACGATGATCAAATTCAAGAATTGGCACGCTACGCTATTACTATTGAGCAGCACTATCAAAGACCCATGGACATTGAATGGGCACTTGATGGTAACAATAATAAACTTTATATCGTTCAAGCTCGACCTGAGACTGTTAAAAGTAGAGAAGATAATTCAAATACAATTGATAGATATAAATTAACGCAAAAGTCAGATGTGCTTATTGAAGGCAGAGCGATTGGTCAAAAAATTGGACACGGCCCTGCTCGCGTTATTAGCAACATTTCTGAAATGGATCAAGTCCAAGAAGGTGATGTTTTGGTCACAGATATGACTGATCCAGATTGGGAGCCAGTCATGAAACGCGCCTCTGCTATTATTACTAATCGTGGCGGGCGTACTTGTCATGCCGCTATTATTGCTCGAGAATTGGGCGTGCCTGCCATTGTAGGAACTGGCAATGCAACAGAAATACTGACCAACCAAACCCCTATTACCGCCTCTTGTGCACAAGGTGATACGGGTTATGTTTATGAAGGCATACTAGACTTTGAGCATACAAAATTATCTGTTGATGCGTTACCTGAAATTCCAACCAAAATCATGATGAATGTTGGCAACCCTAGTCGAGCATTTGATTTTGCAAACATTCCTAATTCGGGTGTTGGCTTGGCACGATTAGAATTCATCATTAACACTACTATTGGGATTCACCCGAAAGCCTTGTTAGAATTTGATCAATTGCCAGAAGATATGCAAGCAGAAATTAAACATAGGTCAGCGGGCTACAGCTCTCCTCTTGAATTTTATGTGAGTAAACTTACCGAAGGAATTGCCACTATTGCCGCTGCATTTTCTAAAAATCCAGTTATTATCAGAATGTCAGATTTTAAATCCAACGAATATGCAAACCTTTATGCAGGCACAAGGTATGAGCCTACTGAAGAAAACCCTATGATTGGCTTTCGAGGAACAGCTCGATACCTATCACAAGATTTCAGAGCTTGTTTTGAGCTCGAGTGTCAAGCGCTCAAAAAAGTTAGAGAGAAAATGGGATTGACCAATGTAGAAATCATGATTCCGTTTGTCAGAACTTTAAGTGAAGCCAAGCAAGTGATTGAACTTTTAAAAGTTAATGGATTGGAGCGCGGCGTTAACGGTCTTCGAATAATTATGATGTGCGAGATACCTTCAAATGCTGTACTTGCAGATGAATTCTTAGAATATTTTGATGGATTTTCTATTGGCTCAAATGACATGACGCAACTTACCCTAGGCATGGATCGTGATTCAGGCATTATTGCTGATGGCTTTGATGAGCAAGATCCTGCTGTTAAGAAAATGATTTCTATGGCAATCAAGGCCTGTCATGCACAAAATAAATACATTGGTATTTGCGGACAAGGCCCTTCTGATTATCCAGAATTTGCACAATGGTTACTAGAGCAAAAAATCAGCAGTATTTCGCTTAATCCCGATACAGTTATAAAAACGTGGTCACATCTTGGTCAATCAAAACAATAAAAATAGAGTTGTCTTCTTTATTTCTGACCGTACAGGAATAACAGCAGAAGCCTTAGGGAGTAGTCTTTTAAGCCAATTCGAAGGCTTAAATTTTACTAAAAATCATCTGTCTTTTATTGATACACTTGATAAAGTTCATGATGCCGTTAAGAAAGTTAATAGCGCATCTTTAGAGGCAGGTGAGCCAGTATTAGTTTTTAGCACTCAAATTCACAGCGAGTTTAGAGCCATGCTTTCTAAGAGTAATTGCGTGTTCTTTGATTTTTTTGAGACTTTTATCTCAAAAATGGAGAGATCATTAGATCTAAAATCTTCACATACTGCTGGGAAATCTCATGGCGTAAATCATAATAATAATTACTCAAATAGAATGAGTAGTATTAATTTTGCACTAGGTAGTGATGACGGATTAGGCTCTAAAACATATGAGAATGCTGATCTAATCTTGATTGGGGTATCTCGTTCTGGCAAAACACCTAGCTGCCTATTCATGGCATTACAATATGGTATCAATGCGGCAAACTACCCGCTCATCGAACAAGATCTAGAAAACACAAAACTGCCTGAAAGCTTGCAACAATTCAAACACAAACTATTTGGCCTAACCATTAACCCAATTCGCCTGCAAAAAATCAGAGATGAGCGAAGAAGTAATAGTAATTATGCTTCATTAAAACAATGTCAAAATGAAGTGAAACGCGCAGAAGATCTTTATCATTCAAACAATATTCCATTTATAGACACTACTCAAATTTCTATTGAAGAAATTAGTGCCAAAATTATCAATAAACTATCCTTAAGATAGCCATAAATAGCCTCATTTTCAAAAAATCTAAAATTTTTATTGGATTTTACTTCTATCTATCCTTTTAGCCATCAATTGGCTTATTTTTACTATAAAACCTTGGTTTTTAACTAAAAAATGGCTTTTTTAATGCTTAATAATCACTCTACAGCCCTTGTTAATAGTGTATTTGTACTCATTCTCATATTTTGCTAATTTTTTAATCCAACAGAAAGTAATAAATTTGTAATAAAGTGGTTGAAAGTGGTACAAAGTGGTATAAAATGTTTTTATAACTACTTGAGGAGAGTTATAAAAAAATGCAATTAATCACACACTTGGGAGAGAGAAATATGGAAGCTTTACTACATACATTTATCTACGCATCAGCAGCAGTTATCCTTTCATTAGGCCTTGCCACTATTGTTTAGCACTTTTAAAAAATGTTTAGAGGTGTGCACAATTTAACAGTCGATGCAAAAGGGCGAATAAAAGTCCCTACGCGTCATCAGGTTCAGATCGATAGTATTTGCGCCGGACAGATGGTGCTTAGTATTCATCCTGATGATCCTTGTTTATTGTTATACCCATTAAAAGATTGGCAAGCACTAGAAGAAAAAGTTAGTGCATTGCCATCTTTGAATATTCATACCAAACGCTTAAAACGTAAACTCATTGGGCATGCAACAGATTGCGAGTTAGACAAAGCAGCTCGTATATTAATTCCAGGCGCATTAAGAGATTATGCCAACATAGGTAAAAAAATTATCCTAAGTGGTCAGGGTCATAATTTTGAATTATGGGATGAAGAAACTTGGAATAAACAACTTAATAATTTAGACGCGTTAAGCAAAAAAGAAGTCATACCAATAGAAATATCCCAATTGTCATTATGACATCAAATCATCATCAATCAGTTATGTTTGATGAATCCATCAAAGCGCTCGAATTAATCGAAGATGGCATTTATATTGATGCTACTTTTGGCCGTGGTGGACACTCACAAGGCATTTTAGATCGTGTAGGTGATAATGCTCAACTGATTGCTTTTGATCAAGATATTAGCGCTATTAATTACGCCAAAGAAACCTTTGTCGACGCTCGTTTAAACCTAATCCACAGTTCATTTGCACAAATGCATACAGTAATTGAAGGCATGGGTCTTACTGGAAAAATTAACGGTATTTTGATGGATTTGGGTGTTTCTTCGCCGCAACTTGATAATGCAGAACGAGGGTTTAGTTTTAATAACGAAGGTCCTCTTGATATGCGCATGAATCAAACCACAGGATTAAGTGCAGCGCAGTGGTTAGCGCAAGCTGGTGAGGAGGAAATTGCTAATGTTATTTACCAATTTGGAGATGAGAAAAAATCTCGTCATATTGCCAGTCGTATCAAAAAATTTCAACTAGAACAGCCACTAGAGACCACTTTACAGCTAGCAAATATTGTTAGTGAAGTGGTTAGAGGTCAAAAGAAAAAACACCCTGCCACTCGAACTTTTCAAGCTATTCGTATATTTATCAATGAAGAGTTAAAACAACTCACAGAAACATTAGAGCAGTCCAAGCAAATGTTGACTTGCAATGGTCGGTTATCTATTATTAGTTTTCACTCTATTGAAGATAGAATTGTTAAAAGATTTATTCAGAAAAATTCACGACAAAAAACATTGCCAAAAGGTTTGCCAATTTTTGATCAGGCTTTAGAAAAAATGCCTTTTAAAGATTTAGGTAAGCAGTTTGCCAGTAAAGATGAAGTAACACATAATAAACGCTCACGCAGCGCCATTCTAAGAGTGGCTGCTAAAACCTAATGCTGCCTTCATACATTAGCAAGACTCAATTTAACTTAATAATACTCATTGGTATTATTACTCTGAGTCTATTAAGCATTATCTGGCATCATCAAACTTATACACTTTACAAGCAAATTAATCAAACAAATAGTGAGTATTATCAAGCGATGGCGCTTAATAAGCAGCTACTTAGTGAGCACTCTCAAATCATGAGTGGTAATGAAATTAAAGTACATGCGATTAACTCGCTGGGCATGAAAGAAGCGCAGAAAAAAGATTTTGGTCGATGGTATAAAGGCAATCTAGCGTTATGAAGTTTTCTTTATTTAAACTCATCCCTGGTGTTGAAAAAGTACAGGGATATTGGCGTCGACAAGGTTTTGTAAAATTTGTATTTGTTGCGTTATTTGGACTTTTCTCTTATCAAGCAATTTCGATTTCAAATACAAATCAATTAGGGCCATCTGTTCAAGAGCGCGCGCATAATCAAGCTAATAAAGTACAGACTAATACTGCAAGACGAGGAGACATTCTAGATAGAAATGGCAATATATTGGCCAGCTCTAGACTGCTTAAACGAGTTATCCTAGATCCTATGCTGATTGATCCAGAATTCATTCCAGGACTGGCAGCAGCATTGGACATGAATGAGGAGAAATTAAGCGTATTACTTGAAAGAAAAAGAGCAATAAAATCACGTTATTTACCCATTAAAAAAAACCTTACTCTCACCGATCCAATTCTTAAAAATTTGATTGCCTTTAAAAAACAAAAAACAAAAATTTGCAAGAAAAAACCGACTCATGCCAAAATCAGTCTACTTGATAAAGCACTTAATGCCATTCAATGGCAATCAGTTAAAGGTACAAAAATTATAATTGACAGCTGTTCAAATAAGCGAATTGGGCAAGCTGTCGTATTAAGACAAGACACTCAAAGGTATTACCCTAAGTCAGCCTCGATGGCGCCTCTTTTAGGACGTGTTAACTCAGAAAATAAAGGTGGCTCTGGCATTGAGGCAGAGTTTGAAAATATACTAGCAGGTGTTAATGGTAAAAATCATTTAAATTTTACCCATAATGCTGATAAGGCTTATTTCAATCCACAGGTGCAGTCTGAACTCACTCATGGTCATAATATTGAGCTCACCATTGATACAGATATTCAGTATCACGCTTATGCAGCTATTAAAACCTCTGTTTTAAAACATGAGGCCGATTCAGGTTCAGCTATTATTTTGGCGCCAAATGGTGAAGTGCTGGCCATGGTTAATTACCCTGCAGATGATCCTAATGATAAAAGTTTATACAACCCTGGGCATTATCGTAATCGTGTTTTGTCAGATAAAGTAGAGCCTGGCTCGACCATGAAGCCATTTACTATGCTTTTAGCACTTGATCAAAAAAAAATTAGTGCTGAAGATGACGAGCTGATAGATGTTAGTAAATCAATCGGGCATCTTAAAACGAATCGAGAGGTTATAAAATATGGTGATGCGATTACAGTTAAAAAAATACTACAAAAATCTCATAATTTAGGCACCGTTAACGTCTCTGAGCGACTCAGCAAACAAGATATGTACAATACTTGGAGTAAACTTGGATTTAGCCAGCCTTTGGGCTTAATTCCTAGTATTGAAAATTCAGGATCATTAAGGCATTATTCATCTTGGGGCTTAATGGATAAACGCACCCTTTCTTTTGGATACGGACCAATGAATACAAATCTCGCGCAACTTGCTAGGGCTTATCTTGTTTTTGCTAATGATGGAGCAATGCCTAATTTAAAACTTATTAAAAATATGTTTTATGATGAAGAAAAAGTGCAAATTTTTAATAAAAAATCAACTGATAAAATAGCAGAATTACTAGATAGCGTTGCTTCTAATGATGGCTCAGGCTATTGGTCAAGCATTAAGGGTTATAGCATTGCAGGTAAAACAGGTACAGCGGAGATGAGTATCAATGGCTCTTATGATAAGAATGGCGCTCAACGGACTTTCTTTGCAGGTTTTGCACCTGTTAAAGATCCGAAATATATTATGCTAGTCAGATTGGATCATCCTAAAAAGTGTTATTCGAAAGGCAAGAAACAAATCAAAAGAAATTGCCAAGGTTCCAACTCTGCTGCTATCGTATTTAATGAAACTATGAAGCACATTTTAACTAATGACAAATCAATTAGGATGAGCCTAAGATAACTAAGCCTTTCGCTTGCCTTTAAGAATGCCTTGCATAATTTGTTGTTGTTCTTCCAAGGTATGGGCATGATGAATGGAAGCTTTTATATGTTCAGCCTTTTGTTGGTTTTCTATGCTGGTTAGAATAGACAAAAACTCTTCTCGAGCTTGAACTTCACTTAAGTGAGGCTCAAGAACACATAACTGATTCAATCGTTTAAAAATTCCTTGCTTATCTTGAAAAGGCTTAATTAATTCTGATTGAGAAATATTCTCATCCATTTGTGCAGATCTAACAAGTTCTAATAGCACTTGTGAATTTTCAATAGCACGAACTCTAACCTCAATGGTTGACTCTGCTAACGTAGGATAATTTAATAATAAAGCTATCATCTTTGACATCAATACCTTTGTATTGGTCTTTTTGACTATAGGCTTATATTGGGCTGGCGACTGCTCTGCATAGCCTGAAAAACTAGACAGATCTATTTCATTAGGGATTTCGTATTCCGTATCCATCTCCGTATAAACTTGGATTGGTTCTTGCGCTTGGGGTTTTTGCTGGTCTGCAATTGAACGAACCTGATCAATACTTTGATCCACTACCTGGGCTAACCCTTCTAGTAATTGCTGTTGAAATACTTCGTAATTAACTGATTTTATTAAGGCTGTTGCTTTTTCTAAAAATAAGGTCTTACCTTCAATGGTATCAAAATCAACTTCTGCCTTAAGATGCTCAAATAAAAATTGAGACAAAGGCTGCGCTTTAGAAATTCGCTCTTCAAAAGCTTTGGCCGACTCTTTTTTTACTAATGAATCAGGATCCTCTCCATCGGGTAGGAATAAGAACTTAAATATTGCACCCGCTTTAATCACGGATAAAGTAATCTTTAAGGCTTTCCAAGCCGCTGCGCGACCTGCATCGTCTCCATCAAAACAAAAAACAACAACATTACTGGTTCGTATTAATATTTTCAGATGTTCTGGGCTGGTCGCTGTACCCAGCGTAGCAACTACCTTGGTGATGCCTGCCTGGTGAAGTGCCACAACGTCCATATAGCCTTCCACTACAAGCATATAATCCATTGACCTGGAATACTTGCGTGCATGATATATGCCGTACAATTCTTTTGATTTAGAAAAAATAACACTTTCAGAAGAGTTTAAGTATTTAGCCTTTACGTCTTTCTCAAATGCCCTACCACCAAAAGCGATAATATTACCTTTAGTGTTATGAATGGGAAACATAAGACGATCACGAAAAAAATCATAATCTCCGTATTGACCTTCTTTGACCAGTCCAAGTGTTTTTAAATCAGCAACTTCTTGTTCATTGTTTTCACAGTGCACAAGTAAATCTTTATTGCTCGGTGTTGCAAAGCCCAACTCGAAGCGTTTGGCAATGGTACCACTAATACCTCTAGCTTTTGCATATTGAACCGCTTTATCTTTGGCTGGTGAATTGCGTAATTGGGCTGTATAAAAGCCACCCACTTTCTTAGATAATAATCGATAGCGCTCAAATCTCGGATCAACAGGTTTAGAATTGGAATCATATTCAATAGCTAGTCCGCATTCACTGGCAATTGTTTCAATTGCTTCAACAAAATTCAAGTTGTCAAATTTTTGAATAAAACTAATAGCACCGCCACTCTCACCACACTTAAAACAATGATAAAATTGCTTGTGGGCATTGACTGAAAAGTTGCTATTTTTACCCCCGTGAAATGGACAAGGTGCGCGATAATCACTGCCAGATTTTTTAAGTGGCACGCGTTTATTGATCAAATCAACAATGTCGACTTGATTGGGGAGTTCGTCAATAAAGCTTTGACTAATATAAGGCATAAACCGTATTTTAATGAATAATCGAAAATTTTATCATCCTAAATTTCTACCAACTTGGCTACTAATCGGCCTTATGAAGCTGGGCGCTAAATTACCTTTTAATATTCAAGTAATGATTGGAAAACTAATGGGTATGACTTTATATCGACTTTTTAGTCGTCATAGAAAAATTGCTTTTATTAATATATCTCGCTGTTTCCCTAATAAAAATAAATCTGAAGTCGAGACACTCGTTAAACAAAATTTTGAGGCCTTAGGCATCTCAATTTTTGAAACTGCTAATGCCTATTTTGCAACAGATAACAAAATCAAATCTATGCTTAGCATTCGTAATGAGCATCATTTAACGCAGGCTATTGAAAACAAGCAAAGTGTTATTTTATTATCAGCACACTTTATGCCATTAATGCTCGGAGGTCGTGCGCTTTTACTAAAGCATCATATCGCTAATATTTACCGTCCTCAAAATAATCTCTTATTTGATACAACCATGCGTGAAGTTTATGAAAATCATGGTGCAACTATGATTAAAGCTAAAGATATTAAATCCTTACTTAATGCTATTAAAAATAAATTACCCATTTGGTATGCGCCTGATCAAGACTTAGGCGTCGAAAAATGCGTATTCGCGCCTTTTTTTGGTATTCAAACTGCCACGGTCTCTGCTACAGCTCGTCTTGCTAAAAACGAAAATACTGTTGTAATACCTTTTTTCTTTAATCGCATAGAGTCAGGCTATAGTATGAACTTTGAAGCACCTATTGATAATTATCCTAATGCTGATGCTATCATTAGTGCCACTATAACTAATCAGATAATCGAATCGCAAATTTTAAAATACCCTGAACAATACTTATGGACACATAAACGATTCAAAACGCGTCCTGAAGGCGAGAGCGATTTTTATTAACTTATTTGTCTAAATATTAGAACAATTATTCAAATTAGCGTATAATTAACCCTTTATTATTTTAAGTTTCAGAATTATTTATTATGCCAATTGATACACAAGCAATTATCAAAGAATACCAATCTACTGATGGAGATACCGGCTCTACAAACGTACAAGTCGCTTTATTAACAGCTCGCATTAAACATTTAACTGAGCATTTCCAAACGCATAAAAAAGATCACCACTCTAGAAGAGGTCTTTTGAACTTGGTTTCTCAACGTAAAAAATTACTAGCTTACCTTAAGGGTTCAAACGTGGATGCATACTCTGATTTGATTTCACGCTTAGGCCTGAGAAAATAATTTAAATTATTTTCACAAAAGCCCCTTTTGGGGCTTTTTTTATGTCCACTCAATAGTAAAATCAAGATCATGGAGCTATCACCTACTTATCAAAAAATTAATGACTTACTTGAGCGTTCAAGTTTATTGTCGACGCATCTTGAGTTGGAAGAAAAACAAGGTCGCTTAGAAGAGGTTTTACTCGAAATGGAAAATCCTGAAATATGGTCGAATCCAGATGAAGCTCAACTATTAAGTCAAGAAAAGATAAAGCTAGAAAATATTTGTCAAACATTTGAGCGAGCTGAAAATATTTTAGCAGATGCAGTGGAATTGCTCGACATGGCACAGGCAGAAAATGATGAACAGACTGCTGTTGGAGTCAAAGATGATTTAGAAGTTATCGAGTCATCTATTGCTAAATTAGAGTTTGAACGCATGTTTAACGGAGACTTAGATCCTAATTCAGCCTATCTTGATATTCAGTCAGGCTCAGGCGGGACAGAAGCCCAAGATTGGGCAGAAATGGTATTACGCATGTATTTACGCTGGGGTGATAAACATAATTTTAAAGTTAAACTTATGGAAGCTTCTGCCGGTGAAGTGGCGGGCATAAAATCTGCCACCATACATTTTGATGGTGAATATGCGTATGGCTGGTTAAGAAGTGAAATTGGAATTCATCGATTGGTTAGAAAATCACCTTTTAATGCTAATGGTAAACGCCATACATCCTTTTGCTCTGTGTTTGTCTCGCCAGAAGTTGATGATAATATAGATATTGACATCAACAAAACAGACATTCGTATTGACACTTATCGCGCTAGTGGTGCAGGTGGTCAGCATGTTAACAAAACTGATTCAGCAGTACGCATCACTCATCTACCCACTAACACAGTGGTTCAATGTCAAGATGGCAGATCCCAACATGCCAATAAAGATCAAGCCATGAAGCAGTTAAAATCAAAGCTTTACGAGCTTGAAATGCAAAAGCGTAATAGTGAAAATCAAGAGCTGGAAGACGCCAAATCTGATATCGGCTGGGGTCATCAAATTCGCTCTTATGTACTTGATCAATCTCGCATTAAAGATTTACGAACTGGGGTGGAGTCAAGCAACACTGGTGATGTACTTGATGGGAATTTAGACAAATTTATTGTAGCCAGTCTTAAAGCAGGCTACTAAACAACTGAAAAGCAAGACTCATTAGTTATACGGAGAATACAATGACAAATAAAACAACACATTATGACATGATTGCAATTGGTGCTGGATCTGGCGGCTTATCAGCAGTAGAAAGAGCTGCAGAATACGGTAAGAAATGCGCTGTCATTGAAGTTAAAACCATTGGTGGCACTTGTGTCAATGTGGGTTGTGTACCGAAAAAAGTCATGTGGTTTGCAGCTAACACTGCCACACAAATTAATAGCGCCAAAGGCTTTGGCTTTGATGTTGAAATTAAAAACTTCTCTTGGAAAACTCTAAAAGAGGGTCGAGATAATTATATTAAAGGTATCACTACTTGGTATGATGGCTACTTAGAAGAATTAGGTATTGACTATATTCACGGATTTGGTAAATTAATTGACCAAAATACAATCATAGTTAATGGTGTAGAGTATAGCGCTGATACAATCGTACTTTCACCGGGTGGTGAGCCTGCTGTGCCTCATGTTGAAGGTGCAAAATATGGCATCACTTCAGATGGATTCTTTGAGCTAGATGAGTTACCTAAAAAAGCTGCTGTAATTGGTGGTGGCTATATTGGAGTTGAGCTAGCAGGTGTGTTAAATGCACTTGGTTCGTCGGTAGAAATATTTGGCAGATCTGCTAAGTTACTTAGCGGCTTTGATCCAATGATTCAAGATGCGCTAGATAAGGATTATACAAATCACGGTATTAAGCTTCATCATAACACTCAAATTGACAAAATTTCAAAAGATAAAACCATACATACCAACAAAGGTGATTACTCTGGCTTTGATGTTATTATTTGGGCAGTGGGTCGAAACCCATTGACTCAACATTTAGGGCTGGAAAATGCAGGTGTTGAATCTGATCAACGAGGCTTTATTCCTACTGATAAATTCCAAACAACTAACATTAAACATATCTTTGCACTTGGTGATGCAACAGGTCGCGCACCTCTTACGCCTGTAGCTATTGCTGCTGGAAGAAGACTGTCTGATCGTTTATATAACGGCATGACCAATCGTCATCTTAATTATGATAATATTGCAACGGTGGTTTTTTCACACCCACCAATCGGTACGATTGGCTTAACTGAAATACAAGCAAATGAAAAATTTGACAAAGTCAAAGTTTACAAATCAGAATTTACACCAATGGCTGACGCTCTGCTTGATCATAAAACAACCACTGCTTTGAAATTAGTCTGTGAAGGTGACGATGAAAAAGTAGTTGGCTGTCATATTATGGGTCATGGTGCTGATGAAATGCTACAAGGTTTTGCCGTTGCTATTAAGATGGGGGCGACCAAGAAACAGTTGGATGATACAGTAGCAATCCACCCCTCTAGTGCAGAAGAACTTGTTACCATGCGTTAGTAACAATCTTAGTTAGTAAAGCCTATCGCTTCGAAAAATAAGAATAACGCAAACAAAATTAAAAGAACAAAGGTTAGATAAGTAAAGTTATCTTTTAGCAACTTGGCGCCTATCTTTCCAATAACGACATATAGAAAAAACATTAAGAATGATATTATCAGCATTGATGAGGCAAATAAAGCTGAGTTTATCAACATTCCTTGTTGCAACTGAATCGCTATAACTGCACCAGAGGGAAACAATAGCCATATCTTTGGCGACAGTAGCATCACCATTGCAAGATTTACAAAACTCAGCTGTGAATTAATATTTAACCGCTTACTATTCATAACCTTGAAGGCTAGATAGATAATATAAAGCCCACTCAAAATATAGAGCCAAAATCCAACATTAGAAAATATATTAAGTATATATTCTACAAAAATAACGCAAATAATAGCCTGGGGAACTTGAATAGACAAATTAACAGGCAAAAACGTTTTAAAGAAAAAATTCCAAATTTTTGCAAAAGACAAGTTACGAGTCACTTCCATAACTGACAACCATACTGGCCCAGGAGTAATAAAAAAAATTACCCAAAATAAAACTATTTTATTGACAATATTAATGTCCATAAACTCACCTTATAAATACAAAACTAACGTCGTTTCATTTTTCGCCATTTATATGGCTCGATAGGTGGCGTGTCAAAACCCCAAAAGCCTAATTTTTCTGATTTAGCTAAATCCTCTTCTTGACGATAAGTATCTTTATAAGAAAATGCCATACCCGACTCGACCATAAGCTTGCCAATGTTAGTATCACCTTTAAAAATACGAACCAAGATACGTTGATAATGATCAAAACCAGTAGGTTCTATTACAATTTTTCCTGGGATATTTTTAAGTAATTTTTGTAAATAGGCTTTCGATAGCCTTCCACAATCAATCATCTTAATTGCGCGCTTTCTACATGTTTGATTAATTTCTGGCGTATCTATGCCGGCAATACGCATTTGTAAACTCATACTATCGCCATCCACAATATACAGAGACCGCTCGCTATCAAGTGAAAAATTACCTACATCAGATAAAGCATTGACTGAGATAAGCAAGGCGAAAATAAATAATTTCATATACAATATTGGTAGCGGTAAAATTAATCATTTTATCTGATGAATGACACAAACTATGGATGCATTAGAGCAGCTAAAATTTGACGAGCAAGGGTTAATACCTGCCATTGCTCAAGATCATAAAACCAATGAAATTCTTATGTTTGCTTGGATGAACAAAGAGTCATTAGCATTGACCATCGAAAAACAACAGGCTGTGTATTATTCTCGATCTCGTAAGAAGCTTTGGTTTAAAGGCGAAGAGTCTGGTCACATGCAAATCATTAAAGATATTTATGCCGATTGTGATTGTGATGTTATCCTTCTAAAAGTTGAACAAGTTGGTGGTATTGCTTGTCACACTGGCAGAGCTTCATGCTTCTTTCAAAAATTAGATGATAATAACTGGCAAACTATAAGTAAAGCTATAAAAGACCCAAAGGATATATATGGATGATATTTTTAAACAATTAGAGATTATTTTAGAACAGCGAAAAAATGCAAGTGCCAGCAGCTCTTACGTCTCCTCTTTATATAGCAAAGGTACCGATGAGATTTTAAAAAAAATCGGAGAAGAGTCTGCTGAAGTTATTATGGCGGCAAAAGATGGTGTTGATAGCAAAATTATTTACGAAGTAGCCGATTTATGGTTCCATACATTAGTATTACTACGACACAAGAACATAGAAGTCGATAAAATAGAGCAAGAATTATCTAGACGCTTTGGTTTATCGGGGTTAGAAGAAAAAGCCAATAGAGATAAATAAACGAACAAACAAAATAGGAGAGAATTATGATGCCAGGACCTTTTGAACTGATTATTATTTTAGTAATTGTGTTGCTACTTTTTGGTGGTAAACGCCTAAAAAACATTGGTGGTGACTTAGGTGGCGCCATTAAAGGCTTTAAAAAATCGATGAAAGAAGGTGAGAACGACAAGCCAGCTAGCAAAGATGATGTCATTGAAGCTAAAGTTGTTGAAAGCGACAACGAAAAAGATACCAAATAAACAGTCTTCATGTTTGATATTGGTTTTTGGGAATTTGCCTTAATAGGTGTTATCGCCTTGGTCGTTGTGGGGCCTGAACGTATGCCTAGTATTGCTAGAGCGGCAGGCAAGTATGCTGGAAAAGCCAAGCGATTTATTGCCAAAATTCAAGAAGATGTAAGCGAAGAGTTAGAAGTTGACAAGCTTAAAGAGCAGCTCAGCGCTATGGACAAAGATGCCAATATTGTTGAGATCTTAGACGAAACCAAGAAAGATATTAATGACATCAAAACTGATGTTAGTAAAACAACAAAATGACCTCTAAAGAAATGACTTTTGTTCAACATTTAGTTGAACTACGTGATATTTTATTGCGCTCAGTAATTGCTATTTTGGTTGTTTTTATAAGTTTATTTCCTTTTGCCAATGAAGTTTATAGTTTCATTGCAGCGCCAATCATAAGTGCATTGCCTGAAGGTGGTAATATTATTGCTATTGGTGTTATATCACCCTTCTTAACGCCCCTTAAAATGGCACTAATTATGGCTGTTTATATTGCCATGCCTTATCTGCTCTATCAGATCTGGAAATTTATTGCTCCCGCTCTTTATAAGCGTGAAAAGCAAATGGTTGTGCCTTTAGTTGTCTCTTCAACTATTTTGTTTTATGCAGGCCTGTTGTTTTCTTTTTATGTGGTTTTTCCAGTTATCTTTGGGTTTTTATCTGACATCGGACCTAGCACTGTTGACTTTACACCTGATATTCAATATTACTTAGATTTTGTACTCAAAGTTTCTTTTGCATTTGGTGTGGCATTTGAAGTACCAATTGCTACCATTTTGCTTATTATGTTTGGCGCAACCACAATTGAAAACCTTAAAAAGAACCGACCTTATGTTGTGATTGGTGCCTTTATCTTGGGCATGCTATTAACCCCGCCTGATATCATTTCACAAACATTAATTGCTATTCCGATGTGGCTATTATTTGAAGCAGGTCTTATTTTTGCACCATTATTTAGTCGCAAGGATGATGAATCTGAGCCTGATGATACCGATCCTAATAATCCAGATAAACCTTCAAAATCAGATGATGACGATGATGAAGAGGAATGGGATGATGATAAGTTCGACGCTGAAATGGATAAAATTGACGAAGAATTCCAAGAAATGGATAAAGAGTTTGCTGCTTATCTAAAGAAATTAGACAAGGAAGATCCTAAAAAGGATAAGACTTAATAAGCTTATTCTAAAAGCTCAAAAGCATTAATTACACTCTCTGCCACATCAACAATACGCTTATTTTTATCCATAGCCATTTTTCTCAGCGATTGATAAGCCTCATCTTCATTAATTTTTTTGTGCTGCATCAATAGGCCTTTGGCTCTTTCAACTGCTTTACGCTCAGATAATTGGTTGCGAGTAGCATCTAGCTCATCCTTTAGCGCTTGAAACTCTCTAAATCTTGCCATAGCAACATCAATAATAGGCTGAACACGCTTCTCTTCAAGTCCATCTACAATATAAGCATTAACACCTGATTTAATAGCAGAGCTTGCCATTTCAGAACTAGACTCTTCAGTAAACATAACAATTGGCTTAGGCTTGGTTTTATTAACATCCGTCAAATTAGCAAAAACTTCTTCATCTGGAATATCAGCATTAACAATCACCACATCGGCATGAGTCATTTCATTGCTGTCTAGTAGGTTAGCGCTACTATTCATTCGACAGATCACTTCATGTCCTTTGTCTTGAAGTGCCCTGCGTAACATCGCAGAGCGTCCTGAGTTTTCATCAACTAAGATGATTTTTAGTGCTGTATTCATAAAAATAGGGTCCTAACTTACGAGATCATACAAGATTTAAAAATGGCTCTATTACATCGCCAATACTAATAATACCAATTAGCTTTCCATTTATTTACATTCTACATAATTAAACATGAAATTCCTAAGGGATTTATACCAAAAAACCCCGCTATAAGCGAGGTGAAAAATTGATTAAATTTTTACGGGAGGTTATTTTGTAAACTCTGGATAAGCTTCCAAGCCGCATTCAGCAAGATCTGCTCCAGAATACTCTTCTTCTTTAGAAATTCTTATGCCCATCAATGCTTTAAGTATTAACCACATTATCAGTGATGTACCGAATACCCAAACAAAGATTGTACCGGCGCCTGCTAGTTGTCCAGTGAATGAAACGCTTGGATTAGTTAATGGTACAGCTAACAAGCCCCACAAGCCAACAACACCATGCACTGAGATAGCACCTACTGGATCATCAATCTTGAACACCTTATCAAGCATTGAAATAGAAAGCACAACTAAGATACCACCAGCTGCACCAATTAAGGTTGCTTCTAATGCAGTTGGTGTATCAGGTCCAGCTGTAATTGCTACAAGGCCAGCTAATGCACCATTGAGCGCCATAGTAAGATCTGCCTTACCCCATAGTAATTTTACGAGTAATAATGCTGCAATAACACCACCAGCTGCCGCTGCATTAGTGTTTAGAAACACCATTGCAACTGCATTTGCACTTTCCTTGCTAGCCATTGCTAATACAGAGCCGCCATTAAATCCAAACCAGCCCATCCATAAAATAAATGTGCCTAAAGTTGCTAACGGCATATTTGCGCCTGGAATTGCATTTGATGAACCATCTTTATTGTATTTACCTGTGCGAGCGCCTAATATTATCACACCAGCTAGAGCAGCAGCAGCACCGGCCATATGCACAATGCCAGAGCCAGCAAAGTCTGAAAATCCTAAATCACTGAGCGTGTAAAGACCAAACACAGACTCTCCAGCCCATGTCCATGCACCTTCCATTGGATAGATGATGCCTGTAAAGACAATAGCAAAAGCGAAGAATGAAAACAACTTCATTCGCTCAGCAACAGCACCTGAAACAATACTCATTGCTGTTGCAACAAATACCACTTGGAAGAAAAAATCAGAGGCGTTTGAATATTTTTCACCCGCACCGCTAATACCATCTAAAAGAACGCCGCCACCATACATTAAGTCATAACCATAAACCATATAAGTTGTACAAGCAATGGCAAATAACCCAATATTCTTTGTTAAAATTTCTGCCGTATTTTTACTACGAACCATACCCGCTTCTAACATTGAGAAGCCTGCTGCCATCCACATCACCAACGCACCCATCATTAAGAAATAAAAGGTATCTAATGCAAATTGCATTTCTAAAATTGTATTTTCCATGTTGCCTCCTTTATAGCGCTATTGAGCCAGTTTCGCCCGTACGAATACGAACCACCTGCTCTAATGAAGTAATAAATATTTTTCCATCACCGATCTTGCCGCCTTCAGATTTTGCAGCAATGCTAATGGCTTCAATCACACTCTCTACTTGATCAGCAGAAATTGCAATTTCCAATTTAACCTTGGGTAAAAAATCAACTGTGTATTCCGCACCCCTATAAAGCTCTGTATGGCCTTTTTGACGACCAAAGCCCTTTACCTCAGTTGCCGTAATACCCGAAACACCTATCTGTGATAGAGCTTCTCGAACTTCATCAAGCTTAAAAGGCTTGATAATTGCCGTAATTATTTTCATTGTTTCCATCCTATTTTTAAACCAAAAAAAAAGCCAGCTATCTCAATTTGTAATAATTACAAATAAAAATAACTAGCTTCAATGCTATTTTTTGCACCACTCCCTCGTGAAGCGCGCAAAAAAAAACGTTTATTTAGATTCCCTAAAAAAGAAAACCTAAATAAACGTCTATGTTTGGTGTTAATTTCCCGTCTTTGGAAAACAACTAGGACGTATTATACCAAAAAAATAGGCTTAACTACAAAATTTATATCAAATAATACTAACCGAACTTATTCTCAAAATTATCCAAGAAATCATCGATTGATAAATAATGACTGCCATCACAAGAGAAGTTAAGCCCTATAGAGCCATTCATGATATTCAAACTGGCTGTTTTTAAGTATAGATTTTCATCCATAAAACGCAAATACTTAAACTTTTCAAATACGGTTTTAATTTGATCCTGGCTGACTTTAGCATTGTTGGGGTAATCTTTTTTTGGGTATAAAAGAAGAATATTAGGATTAATAATTTCATCTAAAACATGAACATGATAATTATAAGGATCATCCAAAGACCAAACTGTAGCCCTAGATGCAGGGTAATGAAGTTTTAAGTGAAATACACCCAACTCGGACAATAACTCTATCGCAATATCATGCACAGTATCCAAGGACTTATCCATGGCTGATTCGATACGTTGTTGATTAAACAAGTTTGATCGTATTTCAGGATCGCCTTTAATTTGTCGCCAATCTTCATGATTAAAATCTTGCTTAGGCAATGATAGCATCTCTATATCAAGGTCAAACACCAACATACCCATTATTTTGTCATCCCGACAAATAGTATGCACAATACTAATACATGGTTTTAATGTCGCACTAGAAATATAAGCATCAGAAATATAAATAGGATGATCACGGTCAATGGTGTTAAAAAAAGGTCGATCTGATAAATTCTGCCCTTGAAAGTCATCTGATATTTCTGACCTAGTAATATTGGCACTCAACTGCACGCCACTTTCATTTAAAACATATACCAAGTTGGCAAAATTATGGTTTTTCATATAAGACTGCAACAGCGCGTTTAAATGCTCCACATCTTTCTCAGCATCCAGATAATTATCACAAGCTTGTGACAATTGCATTAAACCTTCACTAAGTTGGTCTGTTAGAAAACTTTTTTGTTCAACAATAAGATCTGAAATATTCATAATAATAATATTCTACTGATTAATAAGTTTCAAATAATCTAATTCACTCAAAACTTCAACTCCAAACTCTTGTGCACTTTGAATCTTTTTAGGGCCTACATTTTCACCAACCACCAAATAATCGGTCTTTCGGCTCACGCCACTAGCAACCTTAATACCGAATGCTTTGGCTTGTTTTTTCATGCCTTCTCTCGAAGAATTCATCTTGCCAGTAAAGACAATACTTTTGCCAGATAGCTCATGAAAAAAATCTAAAGAATCTTGTTGCAAAGCTGTTGTTTCTAAATTAAATTGATAAGATTTTAATAAATCAAATTCTGGCTTAATAGCAAATAATCCGCTAACAATCATTTTTGACGTTAACTCAGCAAATCCATCTATTTCGGATATGCTAGATAAGTTTAAGCTAAATATTTCGTTCAAAGGATAAGCTTTCAATAGGTTTTCACAATTACCCATCCCCATTCTTGCCATTCCAAATGCTGCTAAAAAACGCCAATCTTCCACCTGTTCTGTGTGTGATCTTTTTAGTTGATTAATTAGGTTTTCACTTGTTTTTTCGCCAAAACCCATCGCCATTAATGCGCTATGATCTAATAGATAAATTTGTGAAATTTTGCGAATACCATGCTCATAGAGTTTTTCAATGGTGGCGATTCCAAAGCCATCATTATT
Organism: Candidatus Thioglobus sp.; assembly: GCA_028228555.1. Classification (NCBI taxonomy): domain Bacteria; kingdom Pseudomonadati; phylum Pseudomonadota; class Gammaproteobacteria; family Pseudothioglobaceae (SeqCode); genus Candidatus Thioglobus; species Candidatus Thioglobus sp. The sequence continues at coordinate 20,215 of JAOJBP010000008.1, forward strand.
AGCCAGTATTTTAAAAAAATACTCCATCTTACCAATCACTTGCGCAGGGCAAAGATTATGATTAACGCACATTAAGAAGTCAGACTCCCATTCTAATGGCGCCTTACAACTTGGGCAAAGCGCAGGAATATCAACATCTACGGATTTTAAAACCTTGTTAATCTTAGGAATCACTAGTCCAGAACGCATAAGCTCAATCACACTGCCAGCGCCCAAACCTTGTTCCTTGACTAAGCCATAATGATGTCCAGTCGCACGCACAATAGTTGCACCACTAAGCTGTGTTGGCTCTAATTCTGCAACTGGTGTAATCTTTCCGGTGCGTCCAACTTGCGGGGTAACTGACAAAACCTTAACTTGAGCTGTGTCTTTATTTTGTTTAAAAGCAACCTGCCAACGATGAAATTTTCGATTAGCGCCCATCTGTTTTTTTAACGCTTCATTAGTAGCCTCAAATACTACACCATCTACATCAAAATCAACCATGGATAATACATCAGCCACAATCAGATCAAAGCCATCAATAAGCTCTTTAATCCCACCCTGCCAGTTTGGTAATTGTGCAAATGGTACAAATAAAGCAGCTTTTTCGTTAATGGCTTGTTGGGCTTTTTTGTCCAGGGCTTTTTCTTTTATAAGGCTAGCTTGAAAATTACGAGGATATTCAAAACTATCAGATAAATGTGTTTGAAAATAGCTTTGCTTAATAACAATTTCACCAGCGCCCTGGCCACGACTTGAATCATTATAAACTTGGAGTCCGCGGGAAAATACTCTGGAAATATCACTGCCTTTTTTTCCATCTCCACGCGTATATAAACGCTCGCCATCATCAAAGCCTGCAAAGCCATCAAGCTTAGGCGTTGCTTTAAGTTGAATAGATTGAATATCTAGATTGATTTCAATGGCTGATTTTTCTAAGCGCTCAATCCATTTGTGAATTTCAATCCAAGAATAAGCTTTATCGGTAGAAAGCATGGCTTCAGGCAATAAAACCTTCTCCTCAGAAAATCCTTCTCCTTCTGGTTCAACCAATTGAAACAATGCATGTTGTGGAAGTCTTTGCTTTAATACAGGAAGATAAACGAAATCATAATCCTGATCACTAATGATAGGATTGCCATCACGATAAGTGGCATTAGCCAACTCGCAAAACTGAACTAAATCTTGGTCAGATAAATCATCCACCAAGATCTCCTGGCGAATAATTTGATCAATCGTCTGTTGTGACAATGTCACCTTGGCCCTAATTAGAATTGCTTAGCAACACTTCCCAAGAATTCATAACTAAAGTCAATGGTTGCTTGTTCATTTTCTTCGGAAAGATCATTAAAGTACACTTCTGTTTTTCCAGTATCAATCTGTTTAACGATAATTTGAAATGATTTCTTAATCGCATCATCACCAAACATGCGTGACCAAATACCCTGATCTTCAGTTCTGGCAATACTAATGTAGAAGCTACCTTCTTTAACATCTTTATCTTCAATTTCAGTATTTAGCTGATCTAGCGCCCAGCCCATATTATCCCAAGTGTCATATTGACCTAACGAGAAAGTCAACTTAGCATAGCCACCAATGCCTTTTCCTATCTCTACATTCAACACTTTATCTTCTTTAGCTTGGATAATTTTTTCTCTAGATGCCGCATGATCGCCACCTAAGAAGGTCATTAATCGATACAGCATTTCTGTTTCTAATGACTTATCTTTAGGACGAGACTGCCAAATGGTGTTCTCCTCATCTTTACCCTCATTAGTTAATACCTCTTCCATAGAGGTTAAAGATAAATAAACTTCTGATTTTTTACCATCAGCCATTGGCTCGATACGAATGCGATACTTGTCAACTATAGGTAATGCATAGCGAGCTGCGATAGCTTTTTTTAACATTGAGCGAATAATACCTAGAGAACGATCTGGAATTTCAGGCTTATTTTCTAAAAAATCTGTTTCCATCAAGCCAATTTTTTTATTGGTTTTTTTAATAGCAAAACCATTGGACTTAAAGAAGCTCTTTGATAAATTCCAAACTGCTTCTGGCGTTTTATCAACCGATAACCAACGACGATCTCCAGATTTTTTCACCTCAATATTAGACGGCGTTCTCAAGATACTTGACGCCTCTTTAATAGCTTCGTCTTTTTTAGAAAAACTAATCGTATCTTCTTGAATATTAGACACATAGTTCTCTAACTTAAATGCATTTTGCGAGCTAGGCTTGGTTAAATCTGGTGGGATTTCCAACGAAGAAACCGTCTTATTAGAGTAATATTTAATATCTCTTTCACCCAAACTTTGAGTTGGCTCTGGAGTTTTTTCTTCAAAAGAAAAACAACCTACTAAAGACAAAGAAAGTAGCGCTGTTAATGATATTTTGATCATACTATATAACTCCCAAATTAGATAAATCTTGCTCTAATACTACTCGAGCCTCTTGTGATAATTTTGTTAGCGGCAAGCGAATACCGCGCTCGCATTTGCCCATTTTATGCATCGCCCATTTCACCGGTATTGGATTAGACTCAATAAATAAACTTTGATGTATATTTGTCAGTGGCTGATTAATAGATATAGCCACCTCTTTGTTATCTTCAAATGCTGCTTGATAAGCTTTAGCCAAGGCCTCTGGTACAACATTAGCACTCACAGAGATGCCGCCATGGCCACCCATTAAAATAAACTCAATCGCTGTAGCATCATCACCACTATAAAGCAAGAAATCTTCTGGACACTGATCAATTAATGCACGAGCGACATTCAAATCACCCGTCGCATCTTTAATGCCAATAATATTTTTAACGGACGATAAACGCACCGCTGTTTCTACTGATAAATCTACCGCTGTTCTACCCGGAACATTATACAAAATTTGATCAATATCCACCGTTTCAGCAATCAACTTATAATGATGGTATAAACCCTCTTGTGTTGGCTTATTGTAATACGGTGTCACCAATAAACAGGCATCTGCACCTATATCTTTTGCAGCTTGTGTCAGCTCAATTGCCTCAGAAGTTGAATTCGCCCCCGTGCCTGCAATAACAGGAATCCGCGCATTAGCAAGCTTAACAGTTGCTCGCATGACTTCAATATGCTCATCTTGATTAAGGGTTGCACTTTCGCCCGTGGTTCCCATGGAGATAATCGCACGCGTGCCTGACGCCACATGAAAATCCACCAAAGATTCAAGCGCGGCATAATCTACCGATCCATCATCATGCATCGGGGTTATCAAGGCTACCATTGAGCCAGTTAAAGGGTGATTAAGTCGCATTGCCATAAACCATAAAATATTATTAAGATTATATACGAATTGCTTTTGTTGGGCATAAAAAAACCCAGCCGAAGCTGGGCTTATAAGTTTTAAAAATAAGCTTTAAAACTTAGTTACAAGAGTTAAGCCTGTAACATTAACTTTCTCAGAGTCAATTTTATACTTGCTATAATCTGCCCTTATGTCCATTTCAGGAGTTAGGTCGTACGTACCACCAACTCCAAAATATGTATCTGTTCCACTTGCTGTTGCAGATGCTGTGTCATACGCCCCTGTAGTATAATCAACCCCATTTACAGTCAAAGTTCCAGCTGTAAGCGTTCCAGATAGTCTAGCTGTTCCATCCCATTTGTAGATTCCTGCTTTTGCAAAAGCATCAATCTTCTCTGAAACTGGCGTTGAATATATGCCACCAAACGTCCATCCATAAACTTCTGCAGATACATCTACTGTACCAGCTAAATCTGATGTATAAGAATAAGAATTTCCTGCATAAGTTCCAGATACTGCAGAATTTACAGACCAAGAGCCACTAGCATTAATTAACTTATTCATGTCAAGGTAGCCACCTTCAAATGCAAAATTATCATTAACTTTATAGCCAATACCAACATGCATTCCATCATCATCCAGACTAACTCCGCCAACATCAGATGCATTTAAATCAAGCTCACTATTTTGCATACCAATATATCCATACCAATTATCATCTGTAGTAGCATTCACTGCCATTGACGCTGTGGCTAAAAATAAGGCTGCAATCGCAGTATTTAATTGTTTTTTCATTATCTTTTCCTTGTTATATAAAAATAATCTTATTAAAAATAGGGTTCATTAATAAAGCTAAAAATATTATATAATAATTAAAATTAGTAGCTCTTTATAAACTATTTTTTTCATTTAAGATAAGTTGTTAAAATTTTGCTATGGAATTATTATCAGAACGCATTAAACAGGCAAGGCTATTAAAAAACCTGTCCCAAAAAAATCTTGCCAGCAAGATTGGTGTTAGTGCCTCTGCCATTTCTCAATACGAATCCAACGCCGACTTTCATACTGAGCCCAGCATTAAGAAATTAATCGCCATTAGTAAGGCTCTTGACGTTTCTATCGAATGGCTGGCCACAGGCAGAGGTGCTAAAAATATCCAAAATTTTTTAAAAAACGAAAAATCACTTCCCTCCTGGCAATCCACCAAACAAAAAGAATTATTATCATTATTTGATAAACTCCCCATTGACTAAAAGGAAGAGCAGTTACAAGCTTTAAAGGCGATTACCAAACTACTAGAAAATAACAACTCAAAAATTTCGTAAATAATGCAAATGACACAAAAAACTGATTATTTGCATTCAAACAAGGTCTAATTCTCCTTTTTAATAGGTTAAATTTCACTTATTTGCTCAAAAACCACTGTTTTTTTTACCATAAACCTGTTTTTATTGCCGCAAAACCCTGTAATAAACTAGGATGATAAAAATAATTCACAAATAATGAAAATGGCTGATTTTTAGCCAAAAAAAACCCGCTAGAACAAAGTTTTTAGCGGGCTTTTGTTAGGTCAGATAAAAATTACAAATCGTAACCTCTTTCTTCATGAGAAACAATATCCAAACCTTGTTGTTCCTCTTCAGCACTCACTCGTAAGCCGGTGATCATGCCAACCACTTTTAGAATGATATAAGTTGCAAACGCGGTATAGACAATCGTTGCCACAACACCAATTACTTGAACGTTTAGCTGTGACATAATAGACATCCCTTCTGCTAAGCCTTGGCCTGAGAATATGCCCAGTTGATCTGATGCAAAAACAGCTGCCATTAGGGTGCCGATAATACCGCCCACACCATGAACAGGAAAAACATCTAAAGAATCATCAATTTTCCATTTTTGCTTGATCAAAATCACGGCATTAAAACACACAACACCTGCCACAATACCAATCACCAAACCACCTGCAGGGCCAACAAAGCCCGATGCTGGTGTAATGGTACCTAAGCCTGCAATCAAACCTGTTACTGCACCTAATGCGGTTGGTTTGCCATATTTAACCCACTCATAAAACATCCAAGTCATCGCACCTGCTGCTGCTGAAATATGCGTCACTAACATCGCCATGGCTGCATCGCCATTGGCTGCGAGTGCTGAGCCACCATTAAAACCAAACCAGCCAACCCAAAGCATTGCTGCGCCCGTGATAGTCATGGTCATGTTGTGTGGAGGCATCGGCTTTTTTGGAAACCCGTTTCTAGGGCCTAGCACAATAGCTGCTACCAACGCCGCAACACCGGCTGTAATATGCACGACAATACCGCCAGCAAAGTCAAGAATACCCATTTCACCTAACCAGCCACCACCCCATACCCAATGAGTAACCGGTGCATAAACAACAATTAACCATATTGCACTAAACAACAATACGGCTGAAAACTTCATGCGTTCGGCAAAGCCACCAATGATAAGAGCTGGGGTAATAATCGCGAAAGTCATTTGAAATAATGCAAATAAACTCTCAGGAATATCACCACTTAACGTATCTTCAGTAATGCCTGATAGCATAAATTTAGACAAGTCGCCAAAATACGCATTGCCATCTGTAAAGGCAATTGAATAGCCCGCAACTAACCAAAGAATTGACGCGATACCTGCAATGGCAAAACATTGCATAAGCACCGATAGGATATTCTTGGTACGAACCAAGCCACCATAAAACAATGCTAAACCTGGCAGGGTCATAAATAATACCAACGCTGTAGACGTTAGAATCCATGAAGTGTTTGCACCATCTAAACCTTCGGCAAACACAACCATTGGCATTAAAGCCAATATACTTAATAATTTTTTCATTTTTTACTCCTTAAAGTGCGTCTTGATCAGTTTCGCCTGTGCGAATACGAACGACTTTATCTAAATTAGTTACAAAAATTTTGCCATCACCAACTTTGCCTGAATTGGCAATATTGCTAATGGTGTCAATAACAACATCAAGTTTTGATGCAGGTATTGCCAACTCTAATTTAATTTTTGGTAAAAAATCAACTTGATATTCAGCGCCACGATATAACTCGGTGTGCCCTTTTTGACGACCAAAGCCTTTCACTTCGGTAACAGTAATGCCAGATATCCCCACTTCTGAAAGTGCTTCTCTAACATCATCTAATTTATGCGGTCGTAGAATTGCCGTTACAAATTTCATACTTCTCTCCTTTGGTAATTACAAATATTACTATTCGCAATTAGAAATAAACCCTTCATGGGCAACTTGTTAGCAACAATGCTTGATTACAACACTCTACGCCGTTGTAGAATAATGCAGTTATTATAAATTTTTTTTCTAAAAAAGCAAATAAACGCTATTTTTTAATGAGATCTTGACGCTTTCTTTTAGTGCTTTTAAGTGATTGATCTTCACGCCAAGCATCAATATTTGCCTGATGTCCACTGAGCAAAACTTCTGGCACTTGCTGGCCATCAATAATTTCTGGACGAGTATAGTGCGGATAATCAAGTAAACCATTAGCAAATGAATCATTCAGGGATTCTGCATTACCCAAAACGCCGGGTATATGTCTGCTCACACTATCAATTAAAACCATGGCGGCTAGTTCACCCCCACTAATCACATAATCACCAATGGACACCTCTAAGTCTACGTCATGCTCAATCACGCGCTCATCCACACCTTCGTAACGCCCACATAATAGTGTGACTGATTCAAGTTTAGAGATTTCAATGGCTAGTTGATGGGTGAGTTTCTGGCCTTGAGGTGATAAGTAAATAATTTTAGAATTTGATTTTTTTTGTTTTATTTGCTCAATGCAGCTTCGAATGGGCTTAACCTGCATCACCATACCAGCGCCGCCACCATAAGGTTTATCGTCAACATTGCGATACTTGTTATCAGAATAATCCCTGAGTTGCCAGGTATGAATTTCAAGCAATAATTTTTTAATACCTCGAGCGACAACACCTTCGTCCTTAATCGCACAAAACATGTCAGGAAATAAGGTGATGACGTCAAAACGCATCATATCAAACTAAGATATTTTTAAGAATACGATAATAAATTTCACTTAAATCATCTAAATCTTTGGCTGAAACGCACTCATTGACTTGATGAATCGTGGCATTAATAGGTCCTAACTCTACAACTTGAGCATTTAAAATCGGTGCTATGAAACGCCCATCAGATGTGCCGCCTGAAGTCGAGAGCTGAGTATCAACACCTGTAACTTTTTTAATCGCATCAACACAGCCACTTACCAATTCGCCTTTAGGTGTTAAGAATGGATAGCCCGAATGATTCCAATCAATTTCATATTCGAGGTTGTGCTTATCTAGAATAGCACACACCCTTTTTTGTAAACCTTCATGAGTTGAAACGGTCGAATAACGAAAATTAAACACCACTTCAATAGTGCCAGGTATGACATTGGTCACCCCAGTACCAGAGTGAATGTTTGATACTTGGAAACTGGTTGCAGGGAAATATTCATTACCCTTATCCCATAACTCTTCGCAAAGCTCATTTAACACTGGAGTAGCTAAATGAATTGGGTTATTTGCTAAATGAGGATAAGCAATATGACCTTGCTTGCCGACAATCGTTAGTGTGCCATTAAGAGAGCCTCGGCGGCCATTTTTAATTACATCACCTAAAATATTGGTCGCTGATGGCTCTCCTACCAAGCAATAATCAACATTTTGTCCAATGTTATTTAAGTGTTCACAAACCTTAATAGTGCCGTTAACAGCTGGCCCTTCTTCATCTGAGGTAATTAAATAGCCAATCGTACCTTTATGATCTGGATAATCTTTTACAAAGCGCTCACTAGCATCTAGCATAGCTGCCAGAGAACCTTTCATATCAGCTGCACCACGACCATGCAACATGCCGTCTTTTATTTCACCAGAAAATGGATCTAAATCCCATTTTGAGGCATCACCCACAGGCACAACATCAGTATGTCCAGCAAAAACAAATACAGGAGATCCAGTACCATGCTGGGCCCAAAAATTGTCTACCTCTTCAAATTTAAGATCGCTGATTTCAAAATTTGACTGCTTTAGATGATCAGTCATTAATGTCTGACAACCTTTATCATTAGGCGTTACTGAATCAATTTTAATTAGAGATTGAGCTAGTTTTATTGTTTTACTCATGTGTTTACTTTAGATTTAGAGTGACGCTTGGATTGTCTGCAATGGTAATAATTTCACTAGCAACCTGTATATCATCTGCTTGCTTCATCGCACCACCTGTTCTACTTATACGCACAACAACAATAGCTTCATCATATTGCGACAAAAGCTTATCTGACATAACAGAATTCATATCACTCAATACCACTTGACCATTAAAGGCTTTAATTGGTAACTTTTGAATAGCAATTGGCATTGGCCTGCCTTGGGCGGCCTTAGCGTAAATCATTAAATAATCATCAGCAGATCGGCTGGCTAATATTTCATCAGAAAGCACTACATTAACTGTTATTGTATTGCTAATATCGCCACTTTCAACACGATTTAACTCTGCCAAAATACTGATTAACGCCTGTCGATCAACGCTTTGCTCGGGTAGCACACTTAACGCCTTATTCCATAAAGTTTTAGCTAGATTAAAATCTTGAGCATTGGCGGCAAACAAGCCTGCTAAGTAAAGTGCATCAGGCGCATTCGGCTCAATCTCTAAAGCTTTTTTGATAAATCCCATAGGACGCGGTGTAAATTGGTCATCATTAGAACTGATTAAAGCAGATGCGTATTCGACTAATAACCTAGGATCATTAGGATCGATTTGATAAGCTTTTTCATAAGCCTTAAGCGACTCATCAATTTTATTTAAATCAAAATAACTCAAGCCGAGCATTTTCCAAGCCTTTACATCTTGTGGGTTTTCTTTTAAATGTTGCTCAATCTTAACAACACTTTGTTCAAGCGTTAAAGGCGGCAAGTCAATAACAGCTTGCTTACTAGCTGGCGTGTAATTGCTTAAATTTTGATAAACGCTGATTGTGAAAATAGGTAGCAGTAAAACGACCACACCGATCCAAATATTAGCATTTGGTTTGCTCAGTGTTTTAGAGTTTACTTGTGTAAGCTCTAACGCTAATGTATTTGATATCTCTTCAAGCGCTTGTTCAAATTGCTCTTGATCAATTAAACCCTGAGCAAGGTCAGCTTGCAACTCAATCTTTCTTTGCTTTGCAATGTCAATATTTGATTGCTCTAAATCAACGCCATTATCGGCCAATGGTCTTTTTAAAAACCATACTACCCAAGCTATAGATAAAGCCAACATAACCCCAAACCAAATAGTCATACTCATGATTTAACCCTCAGACGATATCTTCTATCAAATGCTGCAAATAAAGCGCCCAATGAAATAAACAAGCCACCAAGCCAAATCCATCTTATCAATGGCTTATAATAAATTCTCAAACTCCAGGCGCCGTCTCCTAAAGACTCACCTAAGGCAACATATAAGTCTCGATAAAAACTTGGATCAATAGCGGCTTCTGTCATTGGCATACCAGTGACATATTGACGCTTTTCTGGGTTTAATTCAGCAATCAAATCACCTTCTAAGTAAACTTCAACCTTACCTTTGCTGCCTTGATAGTTTTGTTGAGAAAAGTTCTCTACACCCTTAAAGACAAATTCATAACCTTTGATGGTTATTGGCTGATCCACTTCCATTTTTATATCTTTTTCTATACCAAGCTGTGTTGTAACTGTCGCCCCCAGCAAGAATATTGCAATACCAATATGAGCTAAAATCATGCCAATAAAGGCAAGACTGGTTGAACCTTTCTGGCGAATTCGGGTTACTAAGAGTGTTAAAGAATGCAGAACAATCCAAATAAACAAGAATACTGCCAACGAAACAAAAACATTATCAACGATTAAAAAGCTGACTATAAATAGCAGACCTACGCCCAACCATATTGGTTTTAAAACAGTCGAAATTCGAGAAATCGTATCTTTTTTCCAGCGTAAGAATGGAGCAATCACCATAGCTATGACAGCAGGAATCATGATTGGCACAAACACTGCATCAAAATACGGTGCGCCCACTGAAATTTTTCCCAAACCTAGAGAGTCTAATAATAGAGGATACATGGTGCCTAGAAAAACACTCAACATAGCAGCAACTAACAAAATGTTATTAACCAACAGCCCACTCTCTCTAGATAGCCAAGAAAAAGAGTTTTGGCTTCGCATCAGTGAAGCACGCCATGCATATAATGCTAATGATCCGCCGACAACAACAACTAAGAAAGCTAAAATAAAAGCACCTCTAGCAGGGTCGGAAGCAAAAGAATGAACCGACGTTAAAATGCCTGATCTGACTAAAAAAGTACCTAATAGACTTAAAGAAAATCCTGCAATGGCTAACAATACAGTCCAATGCTTAAAGGCGCCACGCTTTTCACTCACACTGAGTGAATGCACTAATGCAGTTGCCACTAACCATGGCATAAATGAGGCATTCTCAACTGGATCCCAGAACCACCAACCGCCCCAGCCGAGCTCATAATATGCCCACCATGAGCCCAGCGTAATACCAAAGGTTAAGAATGACCAAGCCACCAAAGTCCAAGGACGAGACCACCTGAGCCAAGTAGAATCAAGCTGCCCACGAATAAGAGAGGACAACACAAATGCAAAAGGTATGGCCATACCTACATAGCCCATATATAGCATTGGTGGGTGAATAATAAGGCCAAAATCTTGTAATAATGGATTAAGCTCTCGACCCTGCAAAGGGATAACATCTAATCGCTCAAATGGGTTTGAGGTAAGTAATAGGAATAATAAAAATCCAATACTAATGACACCTAGAATAATTAGAATATGAGTTAGAACATCTCTAGGCAGTCGTTTAGAAAAAATTGAAACTGCTAAACTCCAACTCGATAATACTAACGCCCATAATAATAACGATCCTTCATGTGCGCCCCACACAGCTGACACTTTGAATATATCTGGCAAATCAGTATTGGAATTATTAGCTACATACTTAACAGAGAAATCATCTACAACGAAAGCATATATTAAAACAGCAAAAGATACTAACACCCAAAAGAACTGAGCCCACAACATAGGGCGTGATAGCTGAGCTAGTGAAAAACTACCTTTAATAAGTCCTATTGTTGGCAATATAACCTGTAAACAAGTAAACGCTAATGCTAAAACTAATGCGAAATGTCCGAGTTCAACTAACATATTAAATTATTCATCAAATAAATCTATAATTTTATCTAATCCGCCAACATTAATGGAGATATCCGCCTGCTTTGCCACAATAGGTTTTGCATGGTAGGCAACTGACAATCCTGCAACTTTCATCATCTCCAAATCATTTGCGCCATCACCAACAGCAATCACTTGAATGGCGTCAAATGTATGCTGTTGGCACAGTTCATGAACAAAATCAGCTTTCGCTTTAGCGTTAATAATACTACCTTGAGTGATGCCAGTTAAGCAGCCATTGTCGACTCCTAAAATATTAGCCCTAGAATAATCAAGTCCAATATCTTTGGTCAATCGATCAGTAAAGTAAGTAAATCCACCAGATACTACCGCACTTTTGATATGCTTTCTCTTTAAAAAATCGATCAGTTCCTTTCCACCAGAATTTACCTGAAGCTTATTCGTATAAACCTTTTCCAAAACTGAAACATCTAGGCCTTTTAATAAGGCAACACGCTGAGCCAAAGAAGCATCAAAATCAAGCTTACCTTGCATAGTCAGTTCGGTAATTTTTGCTACTTGCGGTTTTAAATTGGCAAAATCGGCAATTTCATCAATACATTCAATATTGATTAAAGTTGAATCCATGTCACTCACTAAAAGTGCAGTTTTATCTGGCGAGAAAGACTCAGGTACAAAATTAAAATCGAGTTTAAACACCTCTCTCAAGGCGTCTAAATCAATAATTTTATTTGTGATAAAGCGAAAATGAGTTCGCTTATGTTGAATAACAGCGTCAACTTTTTTAGAAACAAGTTTTGCTATTGCCAAGTCTTGACTATGTAGAATAACCGTCTTCATAGGTCACCTTGTATAAATATGGTGCGGAAGGAGAGACTCGAACTCTCACGTCTTACGACACTGGAACCTAAATCCAGCGTGTCTACCAATTCCACCACTCCCGCGAAGAATTTGAAATTATACCTAATATAGGATATAGTGGGGACATTCAAACACAGGAATAAAAAAATGAAAGTTAATAACGCAGTTTCCGCTATGGCAGGCGCCATTATCATGGTCTCACTACTAATAAATAATAGCAATATGTTTGCAGAAGCAAGCTGGTTATGGCTAACTTTCTTTGTAGGTTTTAATTTATTCCAATCTGCTTTCACTGGGTTTTGTCCTGCAAGCAAAATTTTTAAATCAATGGGTGCTAAAGACTAGTCACTTGGATCAAACCAATTAAGTTTTTCTCTTAGCTTAACAACTTCACCAACAATAATTAACGTTGGTGCCTTGATTGGCTGAGTAGCTACAATTGTCGGTAACTCACCTAGCGTTGTTGTCCATACACGATGATCAGGTGTTGTACCTTTCTCAACTAGAGCCACTGGCATATTGCTACGCATTCCGTGTTCTATAAGCTTATCTGACAAGTGCTTTGCACCTTTAAGTGCCATATAAAATACTATAGTTTGCTGTTCAACTGCTAGTTCGTCCCAAGGTAGATTCATGCTACCGTCTTTGAGGTGGCCTGTTACGAAACGACAAGATTGTGAGTAATCACGATGTGTTAATGGGATACCTGAATAAGTTGAACAACCTGATGCTGCAGTAATACCCGGTACAACTTGAAATGGAATGCCATTTTCAGCTAAGGTTTCAATCTCCTCACCACCACGTCCAAAAATAAACGGATCACCGCCCTTTAAGCGACAAACGCGTCTACCTTTTTTAGCCAAATCAACTAATAACTGGTTAATACCCTCTTGAGGTACGCTGTGATTGTCACGCTCTTTACCAACATAAATAAGTTCAGCATCTCGCCTAACTAACTCCATCACATCTTTTGAAACTAAGCGATCATACAAAATAACATCTGCTTGTTGCATGAGGCGCAAGGCTTTAAATGTTAGTAGATCAGGATCACCTGGACCGCCGCCCACTAGATACACCTCACCCACTTCACTATCGCTAGAATTATCAAGTTGCTGCTGCATAGCGACCTTAGCATCATCTATTCTTCCAGAGAATACTTTTTCAGCAATAATGCCCGAAAAGGACCGCTCCCAGAAAAATCGCCTATCCTCAATATTGGTAAATTTTACTTTAACTTGGTCTCTAAAACTACCTGCTAACTCTGCTAATTTACCATAAGCATGGGGAATAGTACTCTCTAACTTTGCACGAATTAAACGCGCTAATACCGGTGTTTTTCCTGCTGAAGAGATGGCAATTATAATTGGAGATCTGTCAACAATTGAAGGCATAATATATGAACACAAATCTGGAGAGTCCACCACATTTACTGGAATATTAGCACTATGAGCTAATTGGGAAACTTGGGCATTCACTTGAGTATTATTAGTGGCAGAAATAATCAAGGCTTGAGAGCTTATATCACTTGCTTCAAAGTTTCTTTTGATTAGAGTAATTTTGTCTTGATCAGCCAAAGCTTGAACATTTGCACAAGCTGATTGATCAACACAAGTTACTTGGGCATTTGCCTTTAATAAAAGTGACATTTTTCGGTAGGCAATATCACCACCGCCAACCACTAAACAAGGCTTTTGCTTAATATCAATAAAAATAGGTAGGTAATTCATCAGATATTCGATCGTTCGCAATAAAAGCTTACATTATAATGTCTTAATGTAAATTAAATACACAAAACACCTATTGTTATGGCTTATGAACACTTCACTTGCCCCTTTTCACATTTAATTCTTAGCGGACGATGTGGCTGTAAATTTGCTGCCAAAGACTGTGTAGCTGAAAAAGAATTTGGCTCATGTTTAAATCATGACTCGTCAGATTCATGTCAATCCGTCTATTATCACTTACGAGATAATAGTGACTTCGTATTAAAAACTCATAATGTCAACAATCTTTCGGTTGGTCAGCAGTCCAAAATAAAAATGGGTGGCTTGCTGGCTTTACAAGAGCTAATGGGAGTGAATAATGGCGATAAAATTAATGATATTGCTAGCTTAGTAGATAAGATTAACGTACATTATCCAGATTTAACTTTAATTCCTTTTTCAAAACTTATGCCTAGAATTGCTAAGTTTAATTTTAGAAAAAAACGCTAGATTTTTAAAACTTTCTTCACGAAAGGAATTGAAATTGAACTTTTTTGCCTTAAAGATTCCTGATCCAGTTCATCAATCATAGATAATACTTCGCTTAGATCCCTAGAAAAGACTTTAAATAGATAGGCATAAACTTTATCATCGATATTAAGATTTTTATCTTGCATTTTGCGCTGAATTAAATCAATCTTTTCTTGATCATCAAGCTGCTCTAAACGGTAAACAACCGCTAACGATAATCGAGTTTTAAGGTCTTTTAATATGACTAATTCGCCAGATGGCTTAGAAGCTGAAACAACTAGCTTAGTCTTGGTTTGTTTAATTTGATTATAAAGATCAAACAACTCTTGTTGCTGAATTTCACTTAATTGATCGATATTGTCAATACAGACCCAATCATAATCAGACAATGTATTTAAAAAATGAGTGGGCAATACTTGCCTGATATCTACATAAACTGCTTTTAAATTCTGCTCTAATGCTTTAAAGATACAGCCTTGCAAGAGATGCGTCTTGCCGCTAGATTTATCGCCTGAAACAAATACAACTGATGAATGTTCTTGAGCAAATAAATTGTCAATAAAAGCAAGTAATGCTTGATTTTTTTCAGCAGAAAAATTACCTAACAGCATCTTTGTATCTAGAGAAATAGGCAGCCCAAGTTGTTTCATCATTTCCGTCTTATTTTTTTTCTTGGGAGATGACCTTTTCAATCCAAATCCAAATATAGTCCGCACCACTTAAGACTGTAGAAGTGGCAACAATGATAAAAAATATCGTACTCCATTGTGCCAGCAATGGATATAGCTGCATAACAACCAAAAATAAGACTAAAGCAATTTGCAATGCGGTATTAATTTTAGATAGCTTCGAAGGGGTAAGCAGTTCGTCCTTAGCGTTGCCAGAACCAATAAAACATCCTACCGTGCCAGATACAATCATGACATCACGCAAAAATACTAGCACCAATAACCACATCGGTAGCAAGCCAATAATATATAGCGTGATAAAGCTACTCACTAATAGTAGTTTATCTGCAACTGGATCAAGAATAGAGCCTAAGCGAGATTCAAATGAGTAGCGTTTAGCAATCCAGCCATCTAGTCCATCTGTAATACCAGCAATAAAAAACAACACCATTGCTAAAAAATATTGATCATTTAACAAAGTCATTACAACAGGTACTGTTAAAATAATGCGTAAAATTGAAAGTGCATTTGGCACACTAGAAAAATTCATTTTTCGACGAGTTCAATTGAGATCTAAAAAAATTAATTATACGGAAAAAACCATATGTCATCATTAACTTACCAAGACTCGGGTGTGGACATTACCAAAGGTAATGACTTAATCGAAAAAATTAAACCAATTGCAAAATCCACCATGCGTGAAGGTGTATTAGCGGGTCTTGGTGGCTTTGGCGCTATGTTTGAGTTGCCAATGCATAAATACAAAAATCCAGTTTTAATTTCTGGAACAGATGGTGTTGGTACAAAACTTAAGGTGGCCGAAATGCTTAATAAGCATGACACCATTGGTATTGATTTGGTAGCTATGTGTGTTAATGACTTAATTGTGCAAGGCGCTGAGCCGTTATTTTTTCTCGATTATTATGCGACTGGTAAGTTAAACATTGAATTAACTACATCGGTTATTCACGGTATTGGTGAAGGTTGTAAAATTTCTGGATGCGCTTTAATTGGTGGTGAAACTGCTGAAATGCCAGGCATGTATCAAGGTGAAGAATACGACCTAGCTGGATTTTGTGTTGGTATTGCAGAAAAAGACAAGGTTATCGATGGTTCAAAAGTATCTAATGGTGATCATATTGTCGCCTTAGCCTCATCAGGCCCTCATTCCAATGGTTATTCTCTGATTCGTAAAGTCTTAGAACAATCCAAGCCGACAGACGCTCAATTACAAGCGCTTATCGAGCCTACTAAAATTTATGTTAAATCAGTGTTATCTCTGATTGAAAAGCACTCAGTCCATGCAATTTCACACATCACTGGTGGCGGACTAATAGAAAACATTCCTAGAGTATTGCCGGATCACTTAGCTGCAAAGCTAGACAGTAAATCTTGGGTGATGCCTGAAATATTCCAATTTTTACAAGACAATGGTAATATTGACATCATGGAAATGTATCGCGTATTTAATTGTGGTGCCGGTATGGTTCTTGTTGTGCCTGCTGATCAAAGTGAAGCAGTCATTCAGCATATGAATGAGCAAGGTGAAAAAGCCTGGCTAATTGGTGAAATCGTTGCCAATGAAGGTAATCAAGTTATTATCTAAATGAAAGGTGTTGTCCTAATTTCTGGAAGCGGCTCAAATCTCCAATCTATTATTGATAATGCTGAAGAGATTGATCTAGATATTCAAGCGGTTATTAGCAACAAACAAGAAGCTTATGGGCTTAAACGCGCCCAAGATGCAAACATTCGCACCCATACACTTAATCACACAAAATTCTCTACTCGAGAAGCATTTGATCAACAACTAAGCCAAATTATTGATCAATATAATCCGGGTATTATTATATTGGCAGGCTTTATGCGTATTCTCACCGCAGGGTTTACACAGAAATATTCAGGAAAAATGCTTAACATTCACCCCTCTTTGTTGCCAAAATTTACAGGCCTTAATACGCATCAAAGAGCTCTTGATGCTGGTGAGAGCGAACATGGCGTAAGTATTCATTTTGTTACTGATGAGCTAGATGGTGGACCTATTATTGCTCAATCTCACGTTAAAGTCCTTAAAAATGATACCGCTGATTCACTCGCAAAACGAGTTTTAATAGAGGAGCATAAACTCTTCCCTAAAGTCATACATTGTTTTACCCAGAAACGATTATCGCTTAAAGATAATCGTGCTTTATTAGACAGCCAATGTCTATAAAAACTTCACTAATCATTATAATAGCGCTATTTTGCGCGAGCGCTCAGGCGCTTGAGCCTCATTTTGCTAAATATCAGTTATCTATTGATGGCTTAAAAATTGCAGAAGAGATTCGTACATTGCATAAACTGGAAGATAATTTTTTCTACACTGCTAACGCCAAAACTACGGGGATAGCTGAACTTGTTAAAAAATATTCTGCTGCTGCCAGCTCTTCTTTTACAATTGATGAGCTGGGTGTTGATGATATAAGTTATCAAATTATGGAGTTAGAAGATTCGCAAGTTAAAGAAAATTACTCGATTAATATTAACTCTAAACATCTTAAGGTTATATCAAACCTAACCAAAACTCAGCCTACTGCTCTAACTTGGGACACCAAGCCTGGTAGTATTGTGGATCCACTTAGTTTATTTTTAGCACTGGCTCATGACCTAGAGAAAACTCCAGATAAAACCGAATTTTTTTACCAAGTAGCTAATGGGAAGTCTGTCAAGCAGCATCATTATAAAAAAACTGGCAATCAATCAATTAGCTTAAATCAAAAAACAATTAAAGCTATTAAAATTGAAAAAATTGGTGATATTGACAAGCTAGAGGCCTATTTTTTACCAGAGTATCAGTATTTACCCATCTCAATTAAACAAGTTAAAAATGGTAGAAACTACCATTATCAAATTACTAATTATCAATTAGGTGCTTTGTAAATAACTCTGTAAGTATTGCCCTGTATATGATCCTTTAACTTTGCTCACAGTTTCTGGAGTACCTGTTGCCACGATACATCCACCTTTGTCTCCCCCTTCAGGGCCTAAATCAACAATCCAGTCAGCTGTTTTAATAACATCTAAATTGTGCTCGATAATAACAATGGTATTTTCTCTTTCACGCAGTCGATTAATTACTGATAACAATTGTTTAATGTCATGAAAATGTAAGCCCGTTGTAGGTTCATCTAAAATGTAGAGTGTTTGACCTGTATCAAGTTTTGACAATTCTTTTGCCAGCTTAATACGTTGCGCCTCACCACCTGATAAGGTAGTTGCATTTTGACCCAAGGTAATATATGACAAACCAACATCCATCAGAGTTTGTAATTTTTGCTTAATTTTTGGCATCGGTTCAAAAAACTCTACAGCCGTTTCAACTGTCATATCTAGCACCTGTGAAATGGTTTTACCCTTGTACATAATCTCTAAAGTTTCACGGTTGTACCTATCGCCATGACAAACATCACAAGGCACATAAATATCAGGCAAAAAGTGCATTTCCACTTTAATCAGCCCGTCTCCTTTACAAGCTTCACAACGACCGCCTTTGACATTAAAACTAAAGCGCCCTGCCTTATACCCTCGACTTCTGGCTTCTAGCGTTTGAGAAAAAAGGTCACGAACTAAAGAAAATATGCCTGTATAAGTAGCTGGATTAGAGCGTGGTGTTCTTCCAATTGGGCTTTGATCAATGTTGACGATTTTATCAAAATGCTCTAGCCCTGAAATACTTTCAAACTCTGCAGGTATCGTTTGTGCACGGTTTAAATCACGCGCTGCTAAGGCATACAAAGTATCATTAATCAATGTTGATTTACCCGATCCGGATACACCAGTGACACAAGTCATAACACCAACAGGAATAGCCAAATCAACCCGATTAAGGTTATTGCCATTAGCGCCTTTAATTTCAAGCCAACGATCTGAAGTTTTTCGTACACTAGGCACCTCAATACTTTGTCTGCCACTCAGATAATCACCCGTTAAAGATTTTGGATTGTCTGCCACTTCCTGTGGTGTGCCAGCTGCAATAATCTCACCACCATGCATGCCAGCACCAGGACCAATATCAATTACATAATCTGCTTGCATAATAGCATCTTCATCATGCTCAACCACAATTACAGTATTACCAATATCTCGAAGATACGTCAGTGTGTTTAAAAGTTTTTGGTTGTCTCGCTGATGAAGTCCAATAGAGGGCTCGTCTAAAACATACAAAACACCCATGAGTCCTGCACCAATTTGACTGGCCAGACGAATTCGTTGAGCCTCACCACCTGATAAAGAGTTTGCTCTTCGATCAAGGCTTAGATAATCAAGTCCAACATTTATCAAAAACTCCAATCGCTGGATGATTTCTTTTAAAACCGTATCAGCAATTTTGGCCCTAGAACCTTCTAGCTCGAGTGAATTTAAAAACTCATAGATATTAGCAATGGAAAGCTTGGTGATATAAGACAAATTTTTCCCGCCAATAAAGACATTTCTAGCTGCTTCGTTCAGTCGATCGCCATCACACTCTTTACAATCTTGACTGACCACATAGCGAGATAATTCTTCACGAACTGAGCGAATTTCACTCTCTTCATAGCGACGCATCATGCGCGGAATAACACCCTCAAAAGGTTTGGCTTTATTCGACCAACCCTTACGTCCTTTTATTTTGGAAAAATCAATCTCATCTTCACCACTACCATAAAGTACAATATTTTTGTGCTCATCGCTTAAGTCTTCATAAGTAGTTTCAATATCAAATCCATAAAACTGACCCACCAACATTAAGATTTGATAAAAATAAGCATTAGAGCGACCCCAGCCATAAATTGCACCATCGGCCAAACTAAGCCCTGGGTTTGCAACCACCTTGTGTGCGTCAAACATATCTTTAACACCCAAACCATCGCAAGTCGGACAAGCGCCCAC
This sequence comes from Candidatus Thioglobus sp., assembly GCA_028228555.1. Taxonomy (NCBI): domain Bacteria; kingdom Pseudomonadati; phylum Pseudomonadota; class Gammaproteobacteria; family Pseudothioglobaceae (SeqCode); genus Candidatus Thioglobus; species Candidatus Thioglobus sp. The sequence goes on from JAOJBP010000008.1 coordinate 40,379, forward strand.
TGGATTGTTAAAAGAAAAAAGCCTTGGCTCTAATTCAGTCAGTGAGTAGCCACATTCAATACAAGAAAATTTGGCAGAAAATACCATTTCATCCCAAGTTGGCTCCTCATCCATTGGCAATACTTTAACTAAGCCACTGCTTAAATTAAGTGCTGTTTCTAATGATTCAGATAGGCGAGATGCAATATCTTCACGAACTTTAAGACGATCAATAACAATTTCAATTGTATGGTTGGTTTTGCCATTCAACTCTTCCATTTCGTCCATATACATCACTTCACCATCAACTCTAGCGCGTAAAAATCCTTGATGTGATAATTCTTCTAGTAATTTTTTATGACTACCCTTGCGATTTTGCACGATGGGCGCTAATAGCATAATCTTTTCACCCTCAGGCAAAGCGATAATACTATCAACCATTTGGGAGATGGTTTGTGATTGAAGATCAATCTCATGCTCTGGACACTTTGGAATACCGGCGCGAGCAAACAATAATCTTAAATAATCATAAATCTCAGTGATCGTGCCAACCGTTGAGCGTGGGTTGTGCGATGTGGCTTTTTGCTCAATAGAAATTGCTGGAGATAATCCTTCAATATGGTCAACATCTGGCTTTTCCATAAGAGATAAAAACTGTCTTGCGTAAGCTGACAATGACTCAACATAACGCCTTTGTCCTTCTGCATAAATAGTATCAAAAGCCAAAGATGACTTACCAGAGCCAGATAAACCTGTGATGACCACCAGCTTATTTCTCGGTATGTTGACATCAATATTCTTTAAATTGTGAACGCGAGCGCCACGTATGCTAATCTGATCCATATGCAAGGTTAAATTATGTCGGACAAAGGGTTCATTATAACGAGCAAGCTAGGTAAAATCACTCTATTCTTTATATGACTATTACTAATACCTAAACTAAGCATGAACAAATACAAACGCATCTTATTAAAACTTAGCGGTGAAGCACTTGCCAGCTCTGAAAATACTGTTGATCCAGCCACTTTAGATAAAGTTGTTGGCATTATTAAATCTGTGCAGAATCAAGGCGTGGAAATTGGTATTGTTGTTGGTGGTGGTAATATTTTTCGCGGTGCGGCACTAGCCCAAGCTGGCATGAACCGTGTCACTGGTGATCATATGGGCATGCTCGCTACCGTCATAAACGCACTGGCTATTTCAGATTCTTGTCGTAAAAATGATGTTGATGTATTAGTTATGTCTGGCTTTCCAATTGGTGGTGGTGTTTGTGAGCCAATGGATCATAACAAAGCTAAGCAAGCACTGAGCGAAGGCAAAGTGGTTATTTTCTCAGCAGGTACAGGTTCTCCTTGTTTTACTACAGATACTGGTGCCACACTTAGAGCTATTGAAATTGGTGCAGATGCGGTATTTAAAGCCACCAAAGTAGACGGCGTTTATACTGCTGACCCAATGAAAGACCCTAGTGCAACGCGCTATGATACATTAAGCTTTGATGAAGCTATTTCAAAAAATCTACAGATTATGGATACCTCAGCCTTTGCCATGTGTCGTGAACATCATATTGAAATCTGTGTCTTTAGCATGCTTGAAGATGCTAACACGTTATCTAATATTCTTAAGGGTGAATCCTTAGGAACCATTGTAAGGAACTAATTATGTTAAATGAAATTCAACAAGATGCTCAAGATCGTATGACTAAAAGCATCGCATCACTTGAAACCAACTTTGGAAAAATTAGAGCAGGTCGTGCACACCCTTCACTGCTTGAGCAGGTTCAAGTAGAGTATTACGGATCAATGGTGCCTTTATCGCAAGTGGGCAACATTGTTGCTGAAGATTCACGCACACTTAAGGTTTCTGTTTGGGAAAAGGATATGTCAGCAGCAGTAGAAAAAGCTATCATGACTTCAGACTTAGGACTGAATCCTCAAACCATGGGTCAAGTCATTCGCATCCCCCTTCCTCCATTAACTGAAGAGCGAAGACGTAATTTAGTTAAAGTTGTTAGAGATGAAGCTGAAAATGCCAAAATTGCAATTCGTAATATTCGTCGAGACGCTAACTCTGATTTTAAAGATCTTTTAAAAGAAAAAGAAGTTTCAGAGGATGAGGCTAGAAAAGCTGAAGAAAATGTTCAAAAAATAACAGATGCCAGTGTTAAAGAAGTAGAATCAAAATTAGCTGATAAAGAAAATTCACTACTAGAGATTTAAACTTTTCTCTATACGAAAAAAAAGCCTGCAATTGCAGGCTTTTTTTGTTCTTGCTATAGTCTATTTAAATGATTCAGCATTAAAGCTAAAACGTCCAATACAGTTATAGTAATCTTCCCAACGCTCTGGAGAGAACAATGTACCCATTGAATCAATAGGACCAGTGTTGTATTCAGAACCAAGCGCTAGTGCAGCTTTAAATCTAGCAATGTTAGAATCTGATAAGCCTAATTTATCTTGACAAGCTTGATGTGCTCTTTGTGTTACCGCAACACCTGAGGGTGTTTTACCAATCACTTTGCTTAATGTCATTGTGTCTGGTGCTTGCTCAGTAATGACAGTTTTTTCAGTCACAGGCTGCATTGAGTCAAAAGACTCTACTGGACCCATGTCACGGTCATCACCACCAGCAATAATGCTAGTCGCTAATGTTATTGCTGCTACAAAAGTTAATGTTTTAATCGTCATATCTTCAATCTCCAAATAATTTAAAATTCATCTTTACCATTATATTTTATATCACCTTGGTTTTTTATGATTAACGATTTTGAAAAATATTGTAATATGACAATCCTATCATCTATTTGTGATCAATTAGTTGAATTATCAAACCAAGCATTCTCAGTAAATAATGGCAATATTCCCAAATGGGAGCGGGCAATTGCCGATATTCAACAAATACAGCCTGGTAAAGCTACGTTTAAGCATCCTTATGTTTGTATTGACACTCAAGTGGATATTGAAAACCTAACCCAGTCTTTAAAACAGCTTATGCCTTGGCGAAAAGGCCCTTATCAAATTGGCAATTTAGCACTTGAGAGCGAATGGCGTGGCGATATGAAATGGGATCGAATCAAGGATCATATAAAACCACTCGCTGGTAAGTCTGTTTTGGATGTTGGCTCTGGCAATGGCTATTTCACCTATTTAATGGCCATGCAAGGTGCTGAAATTGCTGTTGGTATCGAGCCATTTTTGCTCTTTAATTATCAATTCCAAGCTATTCGTACATTGATAAGTCAGCCACTAAAAGCTTATGTTTTGCCTTTAAAACTAGAGCAAATGCCTGAAGGATCTTCATTTGACAGTGTTTTTTCTATGGGTGTTTTGTACCACCAAAAAGATCACATGCTGCATCTTAAACAACTCATGAACGTCATGACAGATGATGCTGAACTTATTTTAGAAACTTTAATTATCGACCAGCAGCATGGTGATCAAATTATTCCACAAGATCGTTATGCTCGCATGCGAAATGTTTGGTGTTTACCATCCACTGACACACTACACACTTGGCTACAGACAGCGGGTTTTAAAAATATAAAGCTTGTTGATGTCACCAAAACCACGCCAGAAGAGCAGCGAGCCACACATTGGATTGGCGACAATACACAATCTATCAAAGATTTTCTAGATCCAAATGATGACAATTTAACCATCGAAGGATTGCCTGCACCTAAGCGGGCTGTCTTCATTTGCCAAAAATAGTATAATCACCAACATGAAATTTCACCTACCTTTTATCGCCCTGCTATTTGCCACTAATATCCTTGCCGGCCCAAACATTGTGGTGAGCATTAAACCCATTCATTCAATTGTAAGTGCTCTTACTCAGGGCGTTAGCACACCAACATTACTACTGAGTGGCAATCAATCAGCACACCATGCGCATCTAAAGCCGTCACAAATATCTTTACTTGAACAAGCTGATTTAGTAGTGATTGTTCATCCTGATTTTGAAGAAGGTTTAGCCAAATCTATTCGTAATATTCAAGCAGATAAAGTACTAACGGTTGATCAAAGTGAAGACGAGCAAGGTCACGAGCATGAGCATGAGCACGAGCATGAACATGAGCACGAACATACCGGCTCAGTTAATCATCATAGTTGGTTAAATATAGAAGATATGCGCAGTTTTACTCAGGCACTAGGCCAAAGACTTATAAAAATTGATGCAAAAAACAAAGCTATTTATCTTGCCAATTTAGACGCGCTTAAACTTAAGCTAGATGAGCTTCAAGATACTACTCAACAACAATTATCAAACTATACCAACCAGCCATTAATCACTTATAATAATGCATTTGAGCATTTTATTGAAAATTACAAGCTTAAGAGTGTTGGCAGTGTAAGTCGTCAACATGGTGAAAATCTAAGCATCTATAAAATCTTAAAAGCCAAACAAATCATCAAAGATGAGAAAGTTACTTGCTTGTTCTTCACTACTGAAACCCAGCATAAGCGTATTAACGCCTTAACCGAAGGTTTGAAAATTAAAACAGCAGATATTGATATTATCGGCTTTGATATTAAATCGGGTGCTGATCATTATTTAAAACTCATACAAGGTATCACTTATAAGGCTGTGCAGTGTCTCAAGTAAGAGCAGCTTTTAATAAAGCCTCAAGTGATTATGAAGAGCATGCATTCTTGCAAAAAGAAATAGCCACTCGACTCAGTAAAAAACTTGATGTTATTACCACCAAGTCTGATGTTATTCTTGATTTAGGTGCTGGTACAGGGCTACTGTCTCAGCAGCTTGAAAAGCGTTTTGTGAACTCGCAAATTATCTGCCTAGATTTTGCCCAAAACTCTCTTAAGCATAACCCAGCAAACCACAAAATTTGTGCTAATGCTAGTCATCTACCTTTGGCTGATAACAGTGTTGATATCGTTGTTTCAAGTTTAATGATGCAGTGGTGTCCTGATCTAAATCAGCTATTCTCAGAGATCCATAGAGTACTTAAAAATGATGGATTAATCCTATTCTCTACCTTTGGTCCAGACACCCTTAAAGAGCTAAAAAAGAGCTGGTCAGTGGTGGACAACGAAACCCATGTCAATACCTTCACTGACATGCACGACATTGGCGATCAACTCTTACAAAATGGCTTTCAATCTCCAGTGATGGAAATGGAGCATCTAACACTCACCTATCAAAGCGTTATTGATCTTCTAAGAGACTTAAAAGCCATCGGCGCACAAAGTGTTAACTCGCGCTCAAAATCACTCATGGGTAAGGATAAGTTTCAGCTAATGATCCAGATGTACGAATCTTACCGACAAGATGGCAAGCTCCCCGCTAGCTATGAAGTGATTTATGGCCATGCTTGGAAGCGAGTCTCTGAGCTTGGTGCAATTCAATTAAGCAACGGCTAAAAAAAATAGCAACCAAAGTTGCTATTTAAGAAAAACTGTACCATCTATCAATTACTACTCAACACTAAACTTCACAGCAAACGGACCCGAGCCCATGCTTCTTATATTGTTTATTGAATCCAGGCCAGTCCAGATAACTTGAGAACCTTGACTTACTGAAAAACTACTCACAAAAGTACTGGTATCATCACTAACAGTAATTACATCTCCAAGTGTAACAAACCCAACCAGCCTAGCAACAGCTGCAGAGGTAGTAGCCTGTACCAAATTTGTGTCAGTTAAATAGGCTTCAACCGTAGCGTCACCAACGGGTAGAGGGCCAACATGAGCATCTGCTGAATCGATGGAGATATCAGCACCGCCAAAAGAATCTTGAACATAAATAGTTTCTCCTGGTGCTGGCGTACTTCCACAATCGGCCAAATAAGTAGTCCTTGTGGCCGCATCCATTGCAACTAAAGTTCCACTTCCATCATATGCAGTTGTTGTTAGCGAATCTCTTGTAGTGCCTGCCAACGTCCAACATGTTGTTCCAGTATTTGCTGAGAGCCCTCTATAAGTCGTATTAAAGGTTTTTGTAGAAGTGATGCGGAATTCAGGTGCCATAATTACATAGCCATAGGCGTAGGTGCCATTATCTGGACGGGTAAAAGTGCCTGGTATGGCAGAATTAACACCGTTAGCGACCGTAATCAATCCGCCATTTGCAATTGTGCTAATTGGAGTACAGGCAGTTGCTAAGTTGGCCAGAGTTGGCGCTGTTGCGCATACGCCCATTTCATAAATTTTGATTTTATAAATATCTGGCTCTGTAAGACATTCCGGCGTACCAACAGATAAAGTAGTAGTAATTTTATCAGCACTTGATCCCGCTCCGGTACAAGCAACAGGGCCATCTGCATTGGACAAATTAGACCAAGTGACGAACAGTAAGAAAACAAAAAGGGTTGGTATGGTTTTTTTATAATTATTCATGATTAAAATCCTCTTGCAACAGCGCTAAATTTTGTCTGCTTAACAATACGATTTTCACGCTTGACTAAGTCGTATTTTTGTGTGGTTAGCTTGGTTAGTTGGTACGCAGTATCTGCTGTATTAAATAGAGTTGGGCGCTTGGCTTCATTACCGAAGTTCCAGTTGTAGCTCAGTGCAATTCTATTTTTATCTGGCGTTGCTGCACTATCATAATCCGTACGAATAATATTCAAAGTTAAATTATCAGATAACGCACCGCCTAAAGCATATTTTTTGCCTTTAGCATCTGTCGCGCCTTCAACGCCTTCCCATTTGTACTTAGTGTATTCAAAGAATGCACCTGGCATATATGGCAAAGCAAGCTTTAAGCTGATATCCTCACCATCAAGCGCTGATTGATCGGTGCCACTTTTATCAGTAATAAAGCCTGTAATAGCGTGATATTTGTTTGCTCGCAACTGTACTGCTGAGCTGACTAGCTCAGCACCAATGCTTGAGCGTTTGTGATCATTTGGAAATTCTTGATCATAAAAGGCATTCACGCCACCCATCCAAGTTTGATCAGCGTTGAGCATTCGATAACCTAAGCCTAAGTTAAGTGTGGTACGACTATCGAAACGATTAATACCGATTTGATTAAACAAAAATGCATTTGGGTTAGCCTCGTCATAAGCTTTAAGTGCGCCAAGTTCAAACTCTGGTGAGCCGTCGTTAAACTCTATGTTAAGTTCTACTTTATCATAGATACTGTTTAAGCCTTTTAAGCTAGCCTCTTCAACATAAGATTCAGTAGCATTAATAGCTTTGTTTTTTAAGCTGTCAACTACTTGACTGACGACTTGTGCATTGGCACCAAACGACAAGCCTAGGGCTAGTGTAACGCCAGCGCTGAGTACGGTAGTTTTTAACGGTTTAATCATGAGGATCTCTAATTAATTCAAAAAAAAATCAGTTTAATCAAAATAAGTTTTTTTTCAAGAACCATTTTGACCTATATCAAGATAATTGCGGAATACCGCTATATAAGAAAGAAAAATAGCAATAAAACTACTGCTTTAAATACAGTTGCTCAACTTTTTGTCTTGCCCAGGGGGTTTTTCGTAGAAACTTTAAGCTAGAATTAATACTAGGATTACTCTTAAAGCAGTTTATGTCAATACGCTTGGCCAACTCTTCCCAGCCAAAATGCTGTACTAAGTCAGTGACGATCGTTTTGAGTGTAAGACCGTGGAGTGGGTCTTGATGATGAATATTGTTTTCTTGATCCGAGCCCATTACTAATGCTTAAAGCTACTTAGCATCGTTTGTTTTTTCTGCTTTTTTGACTCTAATCTTATTGCCATTAACAGGTTTGCCATTAAGACCTTGTATAGCTGCTTTGGCATCGCCAACTTTTGCGATCTCGACAAAGCCAAAACCTTTAGATTCGCCTGTTGTTTTGTCTAATACGATTGTGCAAGATTGCACATCACCATAGGCTTCAAACAATTCTTTAAGTCCGTTTTCTAATAGTGTGCGAGGAAGGTTTCTTATTAATATTTTCATTGATTGAGCGTGTTGTGTTGAGTGCGAATAGTTTTTATTTCAATAGTATGAGTAATACCATGTAATGACTTATGCATTATAGGCAATCCACTCCAAGGGTTAGCGTTTTCTTGATTTAAAACTAGAATATCTTTGAAATAGTGCCAGATTATTGAAACTATCTTTTAAGAAATATTGGAAATAATCAAAATAGGGCCAAATTGTTATCAAATAAGGACTTTTACTAGATAAATACTCGTAAAAACCTTGGTTTATGGGCTTAAAGCGTGATTTTTATAAGAATTTTGGCAATTTATAGGTCAAATAACGCATACAAACACCAAAACTTATCAAGCTAATAAAAATTTGGCAAATATTGCCAATCAGCCCTTTAGAACAATGAAAGAGAGAGTTTTATCCAAAAATCTGGGAATATACCAACCACTAAAATTAATACTGCATTGATTGATAAAACTAGCTGCATATCCATCGGTGCAACAATAGTGATATCTTTATCAGACTCTTCAAAGTACATGGATTTGATAATTTGTAAATAATAATAAGCACTAATCACAGCAAACACCACCGCCACCACTGCAAGTGTTACAAAGCCAGCTGAGATGACTTGTTGCAGTATAAAGAATTTGGCATAAAAGCCAATAAAAGGTGGCACACCTGCCATGGATAGCATGACCACTAACATCATTAATGCAAACCAAGGTGAGTGCTTACTAAGGCCTTTAAAGTCTGAGATTTGATCCGCTTCAAAGCCTTTTTTGTTCAGAAGAATAACAATACCAAATGCCGCTAAGCTCATCAAAATATAGACAAATACGTAAAAAACTGCCGCACCATATCCACTGATAACACCGGTAACAAAGCCTAGCATAATAAAGCCAACGTGCGAGATGGTGGAATACGCCAATAAACGTTTGATGTTCGTTTGCATCAGTGCAACTACCGAGCCAAGTGCGATAGACAACACGGCTAGCACCATAAACAAATCTGCCCAATAAGCATGCATTGCACCTAGACCGTCTACCAAGATACGAACCAACATAGCAACCGCTGCTACTTTTGGCACGGTGGATAAAAATAGCGTTACTGAAGTTGGCGCACCTTGATAGACATCTGGCACCCACATATGAAACGGCACAGCACCTAGTTTAAAGGCAATACCGATGACTAAAAATACCAGGCCAAAATTTAAAATAAGGGTTTCTCTTGAAGCTAGGTCGGCGTTAGCAGCAAAATTAGCAATGTCGGTGATATTAATACTACCACTAATACCGTAAATCATGCTCATGCCGTAAAGTAACAAGCCTGATGCGATAGCGCCTAGCACAAAATATTTTAGTGCTGCTTCTACCGCACCTGCTCGCTCTCGTGCAATGGCGATAAGGGTGTAAAGTGATAAAGATAAAATTTCTAATCCGAGATATAGCGTTAATAAGCTATAGCCCGAAACCATTACCATCATGCCTAATACGGATAAAAGTACCAAGACAAAATACTCGCCTCTGAATAGTGCATGCTGAATAAGATAATGGCGGGTATAAACCATAGCCACCATAGTTGAGCCAATCATGAAGACTTTAAAGACCGAAGCCATGTTGTCTAAAATAAACGAGCCACTAAAGATGATGGTTTGCGGTTGATCGATTAAATTAAAAGCCATTACACCTGTGATGAATAAGCTAATTTGCATTAAATAATAGGTAGCTTGCTTGAAAGGCTTGGTTAAAAATAGGTCTAATAAAAGCACTACCACAATCGCACCTAATAAGAATATTTCAGGCAAAGCAGCCCATAAAGTTGATGTGTCAAATGTGTACATATTATTCATAATGCTAATACTTAAAGTTTAGAGGTTAAGGCTTGGTTTAATAAGTGCTCAATGGAAACATGCATAACGTCAATCACGGGCTGTGGGTATAAACCCATCGCAACCACTGCAACAGCCAGTATCGCCAAGATGCCAAACTCTCTAGCATTAATATCTGACAAGGTTGAAACAGCTGGGTTAGTTACTTCACCCCAAAATACGCGCTTAACCATCCATAAAGTATATGCAGCACCAACGATAAGCGTGGTTCCGGCTAAAACAGCGTACCAAATATTAGCTTGCATCACGCCAAGAATCACCATAAATTCACCCACAAAACCTGAGGTGCCTGGCAAGCCAGCATTGGCCATAGCAAATAACACCGCAAAGCCTGTAAACTTAGGCATGGAGTTGATTACACCGCCGTAGGTGGAGATTTCTCTTGAATGAAGACGGTCATATAAAACACCCACTACTAAGAACATAGCAGCAGATATAAAGCCGTGAGAAATCATTTGAATCATCGCACCCTCAAGACCAAGCAGCGCGCCTTCTGCTGCGCCTGGCGTGTAGGCTAGGAATAAAGCAAAGACACCAAGTGTTACAAAACCCATGTGTGAGATTGATGAATAAGCGATAAGCTTTTTCATATCGCGCTGAACCAAAGCCACAAAGCCAATATAAACAATGGCAATCAAAGAAAGAATAATTACGATTTCTGAAAACTCTAAAGAAGCATCTGGCGTGATCGGCAATGAAAAACGAAAGAAACCATAACCACCCATTTTAAGCATGATGGCTGCTAGAATAACTGAGCCACCCGTTGGCGCTTGAACGTGCGCATCTGGTAGCCAAGTGTGTACAGGAAACATCGGCACTTTAACGGCAAAAGCCATGAAGAATGCCCAGAAAATCCAAGCTTGCTCGCTAGCACTTAAGCTAAGATTATGCATATCTAGGATAGAAAATGAGCCACCTTTGTTGTACATATATATGAGCGATACCAACATAAATACCGAGCCCAAAAACGTATACAAGAAGAACTTGATCGCAGCATAAACTCGGTTGTCGCCACCCCACACACCAATAATCAACAACATTGGAATCAGTGATGCTTCCCAAAATGCGTAAAAAAGAATGCCGTCAAGTGCAGAAAACACACCAATGATTAATCCTTCCATCATCAAGAATGCAGCCATATAGTGTGCTGGGCGCGTTTGAATAACCTCCCAACCTGCAATCAATACCAAAATACTTGAAAATGTTGTAAGGATAATCAATGGCATTGAAATGCCATCTACACCAATATGATAGTAAACATCAAACTGAGAAATCCAAGAAACCTTCTCTTCAAATTGCATTAGATGAGTGCTTGAGTCAAACTCGGTGTACAAGCTCAGTGACATAATAAACACCACAATAGAGAGCGAAACACTCAACCAACGTGCTGTATTAGCTCGCTCGTTGCCCAGCCAAATAACCAATGCACCGCCAAAAATTGGCAGCCAAATTAACAAACTAAGTAATGAATTATCCATCGTTAAAGCTCAAGTAGTGGGTTATCACCTGCAAACAGTACCCAAGTTAAAATAATTAATAAACTAACAATCATGAAAAATGCATAATGATAAACATAGCCTGTTTGTATTGGGCGCACTATCGAGGCGATAAACCCAACAAATCTTGCACTGCCATTGACGAGTATTTTGTCAATTAGGCCAGAATCTGACACCTTCCATAAGAAGTTACCGAGTTTTTTAATACCGCCTACAAAGACAATATCATTAAAACGATCAAAACCATAAAGTGACTCTAAGACGTAGTTACTGCGATGAAATTTCTTTTGAATCCAGTCTGCCCATTGCGATCTATAAAGTGTCAACACCCAAGCACTAGCAATACCACCAACCATCATCCAGAAAGGTAGTGTTTGTAACGCATGAGGAATCATCCTATTGGCGCCATGAAAATTAGCTTCAAGACTTGCCATTGAAGTATGATTTGCAGCCACTGTGATGGCATTATCTAGCCAGCCATTAAACAGCATTGGGTCAATAGTAAGATAACCAATCACCGCAGATGGTATCGCCAAAGCCACTAGAGGTAAAGTAATACTAAAAGGTGATTCTTTGACATGTGACGCCGTATGTTCATCCATTCTTGACTCACCATGAAAGACCAAAAAGAACATCCTGAGCGAATAGAAGGCCGTAATAAAGACACCAATAACAACGGCGACATAAACCCAATCAGAAAATGGTAATTGAGAGAAATGTACCGCTTCGATGATCATATCTTTTGAATAAAAACCTGCAAAGCCTGGGAAGCCAATAAGTGCCAATGTACCAATTAATGAAGTCCAATAAGTGATTGGCATTTTTTTACGCAAACCACCCATCTTACGAATATCTTGTTTGTGGTGTAGTGCTACAATTACAGAGCCCGCTGCTAAGAAAAGTAGCGCCTTAAAAAAAGCGTGAGTCATTAGGTGAAAAATAGCCACTGAGTATGCGCTCACACCCAATGCTACAGTCATGTATCCAAGTTGTGAGAGTGTTGAATAAGCCACTACTTTTTTAATATCGTTTTGTACAATACCTAATAAGCCCATAAATAAGGCAGTAATCGCACCGATTACCATAACCACTATTAGGGCTGTTTCACTAAGCTCAAACATGGGTGACATACGAGACACCATAAAGATGCCGGCGGTTACCATGGTAGCCGCATGAATTAATGCTGAGATTGGTGTTGGACCTTCCATCGAACCAGGTAGCCAAACGTGAAGCGGAACTTGGGCAGATTTACCCATGGCACCTATGAATAGCAAAATACAAATAACAGTGATAACGCTGGTGCCGTCAAGCATGGTTACGCCAGTGACATTTCCTAGGCTTGCAAATACTTCGACATAATCTAGCGAGCCAAAATACATAAGCACCAAAGCAATACCTAGCAAAAAGCCAAAATCACCCACACGATTAACTAAAAAAGCTTTTAAGTTTGCTTCAACAGCGCTCTCTTTATGATGCCAGAAGCCAATTAACAGGTATGAGACCAAACCAACTGCCTCCCAACCAAAGAATAGTTGCATGAAATTATTACTCATCACCAGCATAAACATGGCGAAAGTGAATAGCGAGATATAGCTAAAAAACTTAGTGTAGCCGGCATCATCATGCATATAGCCAATCGTATAAATATGTACCATAAGCGATACAAACGACACCACTACGAGCATAATGGCAGTTAAGTTGTCGATTAAAAATCCAACACTAACATTAAGATCGCCAATTTGCATCCAGGTGTAAAGGTTTTGGTTAAAAACCTCACCACCTTCTAGCACATGATGATTGAAAACATAAAAAGATAGAATGGTGGATATTAGCACACCTGAAATTGTTATAACAGTGGTTGCCATTCTTCCAAGTAACGAGCCAAAAAATCCGGCAAAGATCGCTCCTACCAAAGGCGCCAAAGCAATTGTTAAATATATTTGCTCCATCATTACCCCTTCAAGCTGTTAGTGACGTCAACATCGATCGATCCGCGCACTCTAAATAAGAGTGTCAAGATGGCCAATCCAATGGCTACTTCTGCAGCCGCAACAGTCAAGATGAAAAATACAAATATCTGGCCCGCTTCATTACCCAGAAAATGAGAAAAGGCAATAAAATTAGTATTAACTGCTGCCAAAATAAGCTCTACACACATCAACAAAGTAATAATATTAGTACGGTTAACAAAAATACCCACTAAGCCAATACAGAAAATAACACTACTTAAAATTAAGTAATCACTCAAACTGACCATTACTTATTCTCCTTAGACGATGAGGTGATTGATACGATTCGCACTCTATCTTTTGCTCTCACATTAACCTGTTCAGAAATAGATTGTTGCTTTCGGTTGATTTCTTTTTTATGTACCAAAGTGATGGCAGCAATAATAGCTATTAGCAATAATACTGCAGCTAATTCAAATGGATATACATAGGTTGTATAAAGTTGTAAAGCCAACTCGGTAATATTACTATAATCTGCACCATGTCTTGCAGGTGCTGGAATAACGTCTAATCCAAATTGGGCATTACCTAATACTAACGTCATTTCAGCAATAATAATTAACGCGACAATAAGACCAAGTGGTAAATAACCAGCAAACTTAGCACGCAGTGTCGACTTGTCAATATTAAGCATTTTAATAACAAACAAGAACAGTACCATGACAGCACCCACGTAAACAAGAATCAAAGTAATGGCTAAAAATTCAGCCTCTAACAAGATCCAAACACTTGCCACTGAAAAAAAACTCAGCACTAAAAATAATACTGCTTTTGCTGCATTACGAGAAAATATCATGGCTAGCGAGGATGCTATCAACCAAAATGATAAAAAATAGAAAATTATTTGTTCGGAGCCCATTTTTGTTTATCCTTATCGATATTTAGCATCTTCAGATCTTGCTTGGCTAATGCTTTCTTCATTGTCATCGCCTACTTTTAACAATCGATCCTTAGTCATAATACTGCCGTCTCTTGATTCAAATGCATATTCAAATATCTGCGTTTCAACAATTGCATCCACTGGACATGCTTCTTCACAAAAGCCACAAAAAATACACTTAAATAAATCAATGTCATATTGGGTGGTGCGTCTTGTTCCATCGTCACGCATTTCAGATTCAATAGTGATCGCGTTAGCTGGGCAAACTGCCTCACACAGTTTGCAAGCAATACAACGCTCTTCTCCATTTGGGTAGCGACGCAATGCATGTAATCCTCTAAACCTTGGAGAAATTGGCGTTTTTTCTTCCGGATACTGCACGGTAGTTTTGGTATTAAAAAGCTCTTTTCCGGTAATCTTCATGCCCGAACGTAACTCACTTAAGCTAAGGCTTTTTATTATTTTTTTCAGTTTATTAATCATCTCTTAACCTTTTATGAAAACCACGGACCAATGTGTAATTGGGTCATTATTGCGACCACAAAAATCCAAAAAATAGTGATGGGTAAAAATACCTTCCAACTCAGACGCATAATCTGATCATATCTAAAGCGTGGAAAAGTTGCTCTCACCCATAAATACAGGAACATAAAGAATGTCGTTTTTGCTAATAGCCAGATAATGCCTGGCACCCAAGTAAAGATATCTTCAAGATAAGCAATTCCTTCAAATGGAGAGTGCCAGCCACCAAAAAATAGAATTACTGCCAGCACTGCCATTAGAATCATATTGGCATATTCTGCTAGGAAAAATACAGCAAATGTCATGCCAGAATATTCAACATGGGTTCCACCTACGATTTCTGATTCACCCTCGACTACGTCAAAAGGTGCTCGATTGGTTTCAACTAATGCTGAGATGAAAAAGATAATCATCATTGGAAATAAAGGAATAAAGTACCAATTTATAATGCCGCCCTGTTGGTCGGCCACAATGGTATTAAGATTAACACTGCCTGCAATCATAACAACCGTTACTAAGGCAAAGCCAATCACGATTTCATAAGACACTAATAGCGATGCACTTCGAAGTGCGCCTAGTAAAGGGTACTTTGAGTTAGATGCCCAACCAGCCAAGATAATACCGTACACGCCAATTGAACCAATCGCTAAAACGTACAGCAAACTTACATCTAAATTAGTTACGTAAATACCTTCATCAAAAGGAACAACCGCCCATACAGCAATCGCCGGTGCAATCGCCAAGATAGGAGCGAGTAAAAATAAATAAATATTAGCTTTGCTTGGGAAAATAATTTCCTTAGTCATTAGCTTTAAGGCATCCGCAATTGGTTGCAACCAGCCTTTAGGGCCGACACGATTTGGGCCAATTCTCAGCTGCATATAGCCAATAACCTTACGCTCTGCATAAGTAAAGTAAGCAACAACTAGTAACAGTGGCATAATGAGAGCCATTGCCTTAATTAAAATAATGACAATCGCGGCAACATTCCCATTAAACCAAGGCAATAACTCGTTCACCAACATAACAAAAGACTGCCAAATTTCCATCATGAGGCGCTCCTTATGTCAGTCGCTTGATTACTACTCACAAAGACACATCGATCGGCAACGCTATCGCTAACAACTACTGGAACCCCTAAATAAGTATTGCCGCATTCTAGTGATAATTCTTTTGCAGTAGCACTGTTCATTGAGGCTGAATTGGTTTGTCCAATTTTACTACTGCTTAATGATTTAGCGTGTCTTAACAATGCGTCGGAATGATAAGCAGAGTGTGTCCAAATTGTTTCAATAGACGATGATTTCTTTTCCAAATCTATTGTTGCATCATACTTATTCTCGTAAATTTTTTGATGTCTAAGCTCTTCTGATACCTGGGTAACATTTTCATAGTGAAAACCTGGAAGTTCTAATAAATCAGCAAATACTTTTAAAATTTTCCAAGCCGGCTTAGCTTCTTCTGGCGCTTTAACAGCTGCTGCAAACGATTGCATATCATGGTTGATATTAACATGGCTACCCGATGTCTCATACATCGCTGCCATTGGTAATAAAACATCAGAATATTGAGCTACTAACTCATTTTGAAAACTATTTAAGGACACTACAAATACATCTTCTTTTGACAAAGCTTCAACAGCCGAGTTTGAATGATGAAAATCGTATTCAGGGTATATATCTAGCAGCAAAAAGGCGCTCATATCGGCTGCTAGCATCTCATTGGTATTCATACCTTTATTCGTTGGTAAAAAATGGGCATATTGCGCACCGAGAGTATTGGCGCTACTACTCACATTTAATGTTTTACCATTGACTTGTTTAGCGATCTCAGTGACTAATTGAGCAATGCTAGCAGCTTGGGTATTGTTAATAACATGCTCACCTACTACAATCACTGAGCGTTCAGAGTCTAGTAATTTACCCGCTAGGTTAATCGACAACTCACTAGGGCTAAACTTCGCTAAGTACACTGGAATCTCTAAAGACTTTTTCTCCAAGATAACTTTCAATACGCCCGCTAATGTTGTTGCCATTTCATTAGGTGAAACGGTTGAATGACTGGTTTTATGGTTGTAATCAAATGCTTTCACATTTAAAGCAGAAATAGTGGCGCCAGCTAATTGAGCCTTGCGCAATCTGTGGTTAATCATTGGCTGTTCTAAACGCAAATTCGCACCAATAACCAACACATTATCAACACACTCTAGATCACTTAACTTAATATTAGAATCTAGGTGAATTGGACGATCTAGATCATTAACATTCAAACGATAGTCTATATTTTCACAACCTATTTCTCGAAGCATTTTTTGCATCAAATAAAGCTCTTCAGTGGTTGCTGTACTTGAAGCTAAACCACCTAATTTGTCAGATTTACGACTGTTTAATACATCTTTATTTAAGCCTTTAACAGCAAAATCTAGTGCAACATTCCATTCAACTTCTTTCCATTGGCCTTCTACTTTAATTTGTGGCAATAAGAGTCTATTTTTATGAGAAAGCCCCTCATATGAAAAACGATCTCTATCTGAAATCCATGTTTCATTGATTAATTCATTGTCACCTGAAACAACACGCTTAACTAGCCCTTTATAAGTTTGTGCATATAAGTTTGAACCGACTAAATCATGGCGCGCAACACTATCCGCTGAAGCCATTTGCCAAGATCTTAGCTCGTATCTAAATGGTTTGGAGGTTAAAGCGCCTACTGGGCAAACATCAATCATGTTTCCAGATAATTCAGAAGTAATGCCTTCTGCTAAAAATGGCTCAATTTTTAAATCCTCGCCTCGTCCTGTGCCGCCCATTTCCATAATACCGGCAATCTCACTACCAAATCGAACACAACGGGTACAGTGAATACAGCGAGTCATATCTGTTTGGATTAACGGCCCAATATCGCTAGGCGCAACAACACGTTTACCTTCACTAAAACGAGAAACGTCAGAGCCATATTCAACTGCAACATCTTGTAATTCACACTCACCACCTTGATCACAAATTGGGCAATCTAGTGGGTGGTTAATTAACAAAAATTCCATCACTGCCTTTTGAGAAGCTTTGGCTTTTTCATTTTGTGTGTGAATCTTCATGCCATCAGAAACAGGGGTTGAACAGGCAGTTTGTGGCTTTGGAATGCCCTCTATGTCTACCAGGCACATTCGACAAGAGGTTGAGACTGATAATTTCTTATGGTAACAAAATCTTGGAACGCTAATACCTTCTCTATCAGTAATAGTAATTAATCGTTCTCCTGCTTTCGCATTAACGATATTGCCATCAATTTCAATAGTAATACTGGCCATTATTTCTCCACCATGCTTTTTCCATGTTCAATATAGTATTCAAACTCTTCACGGAAATTTCTTAAGAAACTTTCAACTGGCATTGCTGCAGCATCACCCAGAGCGCAAATCGTATTGCCCATAATTTTTTCTTGCACACCCATGAGTAAATCTATATCTTCAGCCTTACCCTTGCCATCCATAATACGTTTTAGAACTCGGTATAGCCAGCCTGTGCCTTCACGACAAGGCGTACACTGCCCACAAGATTCATCATAATAAAAGTGCGCTAAACGCGTCAATGCTTTAACCATGCAGGTTGACTCATCCATAATAATCACAGAACCTGCACCAAGCATTGAACCTGCTTTATCAATACCGTCATAATCCATAGTCATGCCCATAGCAGCTTCTGCGGTTAAAACAGGCGTAGAAGATCCTCCAGGAATAACTGCTTTAAGTTTTGCACCATTTCGCATGCCGCCTGCGAGCTCTAATAGTTCTGAAAATGGCATACCCATAGGTACTTCAAAATTAGATGGATTATTAACATGTCCAGTCACAGAGAATAACTTGGTACCACCAGAATTTTCTACACCAAGATCAGCAAACCATTGACCACCTCTATACATAATTTCAGGGACAGAAGCAAAGCTTTCAGTGTTATTGATGGTAGTTGGTCTACCATATAGACCAACATTTGCAGGGAAAGGTGGTTTAAATCTTGGCTGACCTTTTTTACCTTCAAGTGACTCTAATAAGGCTGTCTCTTCACCAACAATATAGGCGCCTGCGCCCAGGTGAGAATACAGATCAAAACTTACTTCTGAACCATTAATATTTTTACCTAATAAACCAGCTGCGTAAGCTTCTTTAAGAGCGCCCTCAAAGCGGTTAAACGGCTCCATAAATTCACCACGGATATAGTTATAACCAATAGTCGCATTCATTACAAAACCACCAATAGCCATACCTTCAATAACTGAATGTGGATTAAATCGCAAAATATCACGATCTTTACAAGTGCCCGGCTCGCCTTCATCTGAGTTACAAACGACGTACTTTTGCCCTTGCGCATTGCGCGGCATGAAACTCCATTTCAACCCTGTTGGAAAGCCTGCACCACCACGACCTCTTAAGCCTGAGGTTTTTAATTCGTTAATAATTTCATCAGGTGTATATTCACCTTTAAGAATTTTGCGCCATGTACTGTAACCGCCACTAGCTTCATAGGTTTCTAGCGACCAACACTGGTCTTTATCTATATTTTTAAAACAAACTTCATTCATTTTAAACCATCCACAATATCATCGATTTTTTCAGCTGTTAGGTGTTCATAGTACTGATCATCAATTTGGAACATCGGCGCACCTACACAAGCACCTAAACACTCTACTTTTTTCACACTAATTAAGCCATCTTTAGTTACTTCTCCGGTTTTAACGCCTAATTTAACTTCAAGATGGGTAATTAGATCATCAGCGCCATTCAACATGCACGAAATATTGTGACAAAATCGAATAATATGTTTACCTACAGGCTTATGATTATAATTTTCATAAAATGTAGCCACTTCAGCAGCGGCAATACCTGGCATATCTAAATAATC
Source organism: Candidatus Thioglobus sp. (assembly GCA_028228555.1). Classification (NCBI taxonomy): domain Bacteria; kingdom Pseudomonadati; phylum Pseudomonadota; class Gammaproteobacteria; family Pseudothioglobaceae (SeqCode); genus Candidatus Thioglobus; species Candidatus Thioglobus sp. Next base: position 59,922 of record JAOJBP010000008.1, read on the forward strand.
AGCCACAGCTTGGATTGCTTCTGATGCTAGTTGGTTGTTATTTTCTGCTTGGACCAATTTTAAAGCTTCCATCACAGCAGAGCTTTGCTTGCCTTGTGGATATTTTTCAATCCAACTATCTATTTGTTTTTTCGTGCTATCTGAGATTATCATTATCTATCAATTTCTCCAAAAACAATATCCTGCGTTCCAATAATAGTTACCACATCCGATAGCATATGCCCTTTAGACATTTCATCCATAGAAGCCAAATGTGCAAAACCAGGCGCTCTAATCTTAACGCGATAAGGTTTATTTGCACCATCAGAGATTAGGTAAATACCAAATTCGCCTTTGGGGTGCTCAATCGCTTTGTAAACTTCACCCTCTGGCAATGAATAACCTTCAGTAAACAATTTAAAGTGATGAATCAAAGATTCCATATCATCTTTCATGTTTGTGCGCTTAGGTGGTGAAACTTTTTTATCGTCGCTCATCACCGGACCAGGGTTTGCTTTTAGCCATGAGACACATTGACCAATAATTTTATTAGATTGGCGCAATTCTTCCATTCGTACTAAATAACGATCATAGCTATCACCAGTTACGCCTACTGGAATATCAAATTCTAATTTATCGTATACGGCATAAGGTTGATTTTTTCTTAAATCCCAAGCTACACCAGATCCTCTTAACATGGGACCAGTAAAACCTAGTTGCTTTGCGCGCTTAGCACTAACAATACCAATATTCACTAAACGCTGTTTCCAAATTCTATTTTCGGTCAATAGATCGTCATATTGCTTAATATGGCGTGGAAATTCTTTTACAAAATCATCAATAAAATCAAGCAATGAGCCTTGACGATTTTCATTTAATGCTGTTATCTCTTTGTCACTACGAGAATCTGTTTTTAAATATTTTGGCATGCGATCTGGTAGATCACGATATACACCACCTGGGCGATAATAAGTTGCATGCATACGTGAGCCTGAAACTGCTTCATAACAATCAATCAACTTCTCACGCTCACGAAAAGCATATAGAAAAATACTCATTGCGCCAACATCCAATGCATGCGTACCTAGCCACATTAGATGATTAAGAATTCGTGTAATTTCATCAAACATAACACGAATATATTGAGCACGTTCTGGCACTTCAAGCTCAAGCATAGTTTCAATGGCCATTACATAAGCATGCTCATTACACATCATAGAAACATAATCTAGGCGATCCATGTAACCAATGGATTGATTGTATGGCTTAGACTCGACTAGCTTTTCTGTGCCGCGATGAAGCAGGCCAATATGTGGATCAGCACGTTCAATAACTTCACCATCAATCTCTAGAATTAGGCGCAATACACCGTGCGCTGCTGGATGTTGAGGGCCGAAGTTAAGTGTATAGTTACGCATTTCAGACATGTTTACTTCCTGATTACTTTAGGAACACTAATATTAGGCTCGATACTTACTTTTTCATAAACAACTCGACCAAGTTCTTCATCATAGCGCATTTCTACCTCACCAATCTGTGGGAAATCTTTGCGCAATGGATGACCAACAAAACCATAGTCCGTCAAAATTCGACGTAAATCAGTATGATTTTCAAACAAAATACCCATTAGATCAAACGCTTCACGCTCATACCAGTCAGCAGATGCCCAAATACCAGTCACTGACTTAATAATTGGCTCAGCCTCATCAACAAATGCTTTCACTCTAATTCGATAATTTTTACTAACAGAAAGCAAATGATAAACCACCGCAAAACGCTGCTGATGTCTATCCTCTCCGCCTTGAGCACTTCGACCTCTAGAATAGCCTGAGTTACTTGAATTATGAGCCCATTCTGATTGGCCATAAGTTAAGTAATCAACACCACATAGATCTATCAAAGTATCAAATGCAAGTTGATCGCGTAGCTTTAGACAAGTGTCAATAATATTGGCACTCTCAACAGTTAATGTAAGCTCACCATAAGTTGAAACTAAATTAGCGCCTTCAAAAATTTCTTCTAATTGTTCTTTTAATTTTTGCATGGTTATGTACGAGCGATAGTGTTAGTGCGACGAATTTTATCTTGTAATTGCATAATGCCGTACAATAATGCTTCTGCAGTTGGCGGACAACCTGGTACATAAATATCAACAGGGACAATGCGATCACAACCACGAACTACCGCATAAGAGTAATGATAATAGCCACCACCATTTGCACATGAGCCCATGGAGATAACCCATCGAGGCTCTGGCATTTGGTCGTAAACTTTGCGTAAGGCAGGTGCCATTTTATTGGTCAGTGTGCCAGCAACAATCATTAAATCTGACTGTCGAGGGGTTGGTCTAAAGACAATACCAAAACGATCTAAGTCATAACGTGAAGAGCCTGCTTCCATCATTTCTACCGCACAACAAGCTAAGCCAAATGTCATTGGCCACAATGAACCTGTTCGTGCCCAGTTAATGACACTGTCGAGTGAGGTTGTTACAAACCCTTCTTTCATTAAACCTTCAATAGCCATTGTCTACTCCCACTCCAACGCACCGTGCTTCCATTCAAAAATAAAGCCAACTACTAACAAGAATAAAAAGATGCTAATTGCGATAAATCCAAACCATCCAAGTTGAGATTGCACGACAGCCCATGGGAAGACAAACGCCACTTCCAAGTCAAACAAAATAAACAAAATAGCGACTAAATAATAACGTACATTAAAGTACATACGTGAGTCATCAAAAGCAGGGAATCCACACTCAAACTGAGAGTTTTTCTCTTCGTCAGGCTTGCTGGGGCCTAGCAAATAACCAATTAACATCGGTCCGGCACCAAATCCAAGTCCCAGCATGATAAATACAACAATAGGCAGATAGTTTTCTAACACCCAGCGCTCCAACGTAAAAAATTCAATCTAAACATTATATCTAATTTATTCATTATGTGATATGTGAAAGTATGCATTTTATGAATTTAACTGCGTCCCGCCAACGGTTAATTCGTCTATCTTAAGGCTTGGCTGCCCGACGCCGACTGGCACAGATTGTCCATCTTTTCCACAAACACCAATGCCACCATCCAGCTTTAAATCGCTTGCCACCATAGAGATTTTTTTTAACACCTCATCGCCAGAGCCAATTAATGTGGCACCTTTAATAGGATGAGAGATTTTTCCATTTTTAATTAAGTACGCTTCATTGGCACTAAATACAAATTTACCAGACGTAATATCAACTTGGCCGCCATCAAAATTAAGGGCATAAATACCATCATCAACAGAAGCTATCATGTCATCAAGATTATCATTGCCATTAAGCATGTAAGTGTTGGTCATTCGTGGCATCGGCATATGGGCATATGATTCACGTCGACCATTACCAGTTGACTCAACTCCCTTCAACTTAGCATTCATTTTGTCAAACAAATAACCTTTAAGTATGCCGTTTTCAATCAATGTTGTGTTTTGGGTTGGTACGCCTTCATCATCCACCGTTAAACTGCCGCGTCTGTTAGCTAATGTGCCATTATCAACAATACTACATTTTGAACTAGCAACTTGCTCACCAATTCTGTCAGTGAAAACCGAAGAGCCTTTGCGATTAAAATCACCTTCTAGACCATGACCAATGGCTTCATGTAGCAAAACACCTGGCCAACCTGGACCCAAAATAACAGGCATGTTTCCAGCTGGAGCGCCCTTAGATTCTAGTGCCACTAGTGCTTGTCTGATTGCCTCAGCAACATAAATTTCATCTAGGTTATGATCAATAAAATAACGATAATCATAACGACCACCGCCACCACTTGACGCTGATTCAATACGTCCGTTGTGCTCAACAATTACGCTCACACTAACGCGAACCATAGGGCGATAATCTTTTTGATAAACACCATCACTTGAAGCAATTAGCACTTCAGAATAAGCGCCAGAAATAGATGCACTGACTTGTTTTACTTTTGGCTCTTTTCTAGCCAGCATATCAACACGATTTAAAAAATCTACTTTCTCTTTAGAGCTTAAGCTGCCCAATGGGTTTAAACCACTATATTTAGCTATTTCGGGCACTGATTGAAAAGTCTGCATTTGCACCGGTGTATTGCTAGTGCTAATTCCTTTGGCAAAGCTAATAGCTTTATCAATAGCATTTATATT
>JAOJBP010000009.1 GCA_028228555.1 Candidatus Thioglobus sp.
GATGAATTATTTGCACTTAAGAGTGAAATCACCATCGACTTAGAAACGCAAACTATTCGTACAGATTCACAAACATATGACTTTGAAGTTGATCAGGAGCGCAAACGTCGACTGATCAATGGCTTGGATGATATTGGTCTTACCTTGCAATATGCCGATGAGATTAAAGCTTTCGAAGTACAATACTTCAAAACCTATTCTTGGATATAGTTAAAAATGATTGGTCGCTTAACTGGAAAAATTCTAGAAAAAAACCCTCCTGAAATCTTGCTTGAGGTTGGTAACATTGGCTATGAAATACTTTGCCCAATGTCCAGCTTTTATGAAATGGGTGATCAAAGCGAAATTACACTGCATACACATTTTCACGTTAAAGAAGATGCTCAGACCTTATATGGATTTATTTCTAAAGATGAAAAAACACTTTTTAGAGAGTTAATTCGCGTTAACGGTATTGGTCCAAAAGTGGCACTTGCGATTTTGTCTTATTTGAATACCGCCTCACTCATGAATGCAGTTGCTAATGAGGATGATGTTTTATTAGCCAAAACACCAGGTATTGGCAAAAAAACTGCACAAAAGCTTATTGTTGAGCTCAAAGATCGTTTGGCTAAGCTAGAACTGCATGGCTCAAATAATCAACTTGTGACAGCCAGTATGAATATCAATCCAAATACTCAAAAAGCCTCCCAAGCTTTACAAGCACTTGGTTTTAAAGCCAAAGAAGCTGAAAAAATGCTAGCAGCTATTAAAGACGACACTCTGTCAACGGAAGAACTCATTCGTAAAGCTTTACAAAATAAGTAAGACTGGTTATAAAATTTTGGAAATAATGCGAATTTTGAAATTTATCCGTTTATTTTAAGTAAAAAAAGCTAGAAAAGGCTTAAAAAGGCTATTTAATAGTCAAAATTCTTAATTTATTACAAAATATTGGATATTTTCAAAATATTAAAAAATTATAAACCAATCCTCTTCTTTTTGAATCTTTCAAGCCATTTAATGATTTCATAATTCATTAAATATAGGCATGGTAATAAGATCATTGTCATCAGAGTGCCAAATAACAACCCGTAGCCAAGTGCGAGTGCCATTGGCTGCAAGAGATGGTCTGTACCACCAAGACCGTAAGCCAATGGGATAATACCTGCCAACGTTGTTAAGCTTGTCAGTACAACGGCGCGAAGCCTATCTTTAACACCTTTAACAATCCACTGATGAATGGTTAGTTCTTCTAAGGCCTTGTCTTTCAAGTAGTTAAGATGCGATACAAGCACTAACGAATCATTCACAATAACACCAACCAGTGCTAAGACTCCTAAAATCGCAAAAAAGCTTAATGCCTCTCCATGCAAAAAGAATGCCCAAATAACACCGATAACTGAAAATGGAATGGCGCTTAAAATTATTAATGGCTGCGTATATGAATTAAACAACAAGACCAGTAACAAGAAAATACCAATAACCGCCATTAAGAACGCTTGCTTAAAGCTATCCATGGATTTCGCGGTTTCCTTAGCACCACCTTCAGAAATAGCTCGCACAGAAGGAAAATTATTATCCAGATCAAGTTGTAGTAAAACCTCTTTCATTACCTCGCTGGTAGATGTCTTTTCATCATTAACACTAGCACTAACCATAATAGATCTAAGGCCGTTATAGTGATTAAAATCAGGCTCACCGATGATTTGACGAATACTAGAAAAATTTACTAGTGGAATGACGCGCCCTTTTTTATTGACTACTTTTAACGATTCTATAAAGACTTCTGATTTTTCCAAATCGCCCAAATAAAGTCGAAAATTAACATCGTTTTGCCCTTCGCGAATGTTGGTCACATCAATACCAGTAAAGGCAGCTCGTAAATATCGATTAACGGTTGAAAAATCAATATCAAGGCGCGCCATTTTTTCAAAATCAAGTTTTACTTCAATTCGATCCTTTCCAGGCTCATCATCTCTATTGACATTATCAACGCCTGAAATATTTAATAAAATTTGCTCAAGTTTATTAGCTGCTTGGAGATTTTCAGAGCCTGCTTGACTGACCAAGTTAATTTCTACATCCTCGCCTTGTGGAGGACCAGGTCTTCTCACTGAAAATTTTAACTTTTCTACTTGGTCTATCTCATTTTTACTCGCTTTTAAATTCTTTAGAATATCTTTGGAGCTTTTATCACGCTCTGAGGCTGGCAATAGTTCAATGGTCATATTTGCCTTGTGTGTAAAATACTTACCCACATCTGACGTCACTGAAACTAAATCATCACCAACAATTCGATCAATTAATGCCTCTACTTGCTTGACCTTAGCTTCTGTATTGTTTAGCGATGAACCAGCGCTCATTGTCATGCGAACGTTAATTGTATCAACGCCCACTGCAGGGAACAAGGTGAACTTCATTTGCGTACTTGCAAAATAAATTGAAATTACCAGAGCTACACTAAAAATTGCTATTATCCAATAGTGAAAATTTAATATCTTGGATAAAAAAACTTCAAATTTGTTTTCAAAATATTCGAACCAATTATGCTTTTTTTGCTTTTCATTTGATCCGGCTAAATGTGCAGGTAATGCGAGTGATACCTCTAAAAAAGACAAGGTGAGTGCAAAAATAATTACCAGTGGAATCACGTAAATAAATTTACCCATCATGCCTCCCATTAAAAACATCGAAGAGAAGGCTAAAATTGTTGTTAAGATTGTTGTCACTACCGGCATAATAACGCGCCTAAAACCATGAGCGGCTGACTTAAAGTTATCTTCACCAGTTTGCTTATAGTGATAAATACTTTCTGCCACAATGATGGAGTCATCCACCACAATACCTAGTACCAAAATCATGGCTGCTAGTGAGATAAGATTAATGGTTTCGCCTGTTGCACCTAATAATGCCACTGTACCTAATAACGATACAGGCAAGCTAACTGCAACCCAAAATGCGGTTTTAAAAGATAAAAATGCACCCAATACTATTAATACTAATAACAATCCGATCAAGCCATTATTGGTCACAATATCTAATCGGTTACGTACGTATTGAGACAAGTCAGATGAATAAAAAATATCTAACTGATTGTTATATTTGCCGCCCGTTTTTTCCATGTACGCTTTAACCAAATCAACTGTGGTTATGACATCAGCTTGTGCTTGTTTTTTTACTCGCAGAACAAAACCTTTTTTACCGTTGACACGGACAATTGATTTTTCTTCTACATTTCCAGACTCAATAACTGCAATATCTTTAAGTCTAACGACCAACCCTTCAAACGTAGATTTAACAATAACCTCGCTGACGTCAGTTGCTGCATCAAATTTAGACAATACAACAATGGTTTTTTCATTTTTATCATTATGATTGCTGCCCACAGTGTAACGCTGATTTCTTTGGGTAATTGCACTCATTACTTGTGGCAAGGAAAGCTCATATTGATAAAGTTTTTCTGGATCAATACGTATTTGGATTTCTTTATCTAAATAACCATCTTTAGTAACTTCTGATACACCTTCGATCGACTCTATCGATTGAGCAATACCATCAACTATGCCTCTTAATTCTGCGTAATCTATTTCTTCGCTACTAAGACTGATTTTTATAATGCTTTTTCGGGAAGTCTTACGGTCTATAACACGTGGTAAATCTACGACCTCTTCAGGTAGTGACTTAATGCGATTAACAACATTACGAACTTCTTGCTTAAGCTCAGATAAATCACTGACATCTTGTGAGAAGGTAATGATAATTGAAGACACGCCTGCTCGAGAGGTTGAGGTAAATTTATCAATGCCTGTGACACCGCTTAATTCATCCTCAATGACATTGGTAATATTTTGCTCGACATCCTCTGGAGAGGCACCTGGATAGCTGGTGACAATTGTCATTACTTCAAAATCTACAGCAGGAAATTGATCACGCTGTATGTTGTTAAGACTAACAAGTCCAAGTGCAATAACACTGATGCTAAAAACCAATGCTAATTTTTTCTGCCTAACTAAAAAATCAAGTAAACCATTCATAACGCAAGATTATACCAAAGGTTTTGAACCTTATACAAGCGTCAAAACCTTATACTTTGATGTGTCAGAAAAATTACTTATCGTGAGCGTTTACGCTCAACTTCCTTTAATAAGCGTTTACGGATACGTGTGTTGTTTGGCGTTACTTCTACCAACTCGTCATCATCAATAAACTCTAAAGCTTGCTCAAGATCTAGCTTGATTGCAGGTGTTAGCGATACTGCCTCATCGGTACCGGAGGCACGAACGTTAGTTAGCTGCTTACCCTTCATGACATTTATCACTAAATCTTTATCACGTGCATGAATACCTACAACCATGCCTTCGTAGACTTCCGTATTATGTTCTACAAAAAACTTGCCACTCTTTTGTAAGTTGAAAATTGCATAAGCAACTGCCTTACCTTGGTTCATTGAAATTAGTGAGCCGTTTGCACGCTGACCAATGTTGCCTGGCTTTTGAGGCTTGTACGCATCAAAAGTAGAGTTCATCAAGCCTGATCCAGTTGTTGCTGTTAAGAACTCTGTTCTAAAGCCAATCAAGCCACGTGCAGGAATATTAAAGTCAAGCTTAACACGGCCATTTCCATCAGGTTGCATATTGGTTAGCTCTGCTTTACGCTCACCTAATTTTTCCATGACCGTACCTTGATGCTGAGATTCAACATCAACACTTAAGTCTTCAAATGGTTCACAGGTAACGCCATCAATCTCTTTTAAAATAACTTGAGGACGGCCAACAGCTAATTCAAAGCCTTCGCGACGCATAGTTTCAATAAGTATTGATAAATGAAGCTCACCACGACCAGATACTAAAAACTCTGATGGATCTTCTGTGTTTTCAACACGAAGTGCAACGTTATAGATAAGCTCTTTATCTAGACGGTCGCGAATGTTTCTTGAAGTAATATACTTTCCATCTTGGCCAGCAAATGGCGAATCGTTAACTCTAAAGGCCATTGATACAGTTGGCTCATCAACACTTAGTGGTGGCAATGCTTCTATAGTTTCAGGATCACAAATAGTATCTGAAATTGAAAGACCTTCAATGCCTGTAATACAAGCAATATTACCTGCCTCAGAAGAGCCAACATCAATCTTTTCTAAGCCTAAAAATCCCTGTAAATTAGCGATTTTAGCTTTTCTCTGAACGCCATCTGCACCCACAACAACTACTTGTTGGTTCTTTTTAATGGTACCACGAGTAATACGGCCAATGCCAATAGCACCGACAAATGATGAATAATCTAATGCTGAAATTTGCATTTGCAATGGTGCGTTAACATCGACTTCTGGCGCAGCTACTTTTTCAACAATAGTTTCAAACATTGGAAGCATATCGCCTTCACGCACGTCGTCTTCCAATGTAGCATAGCCATTAATACTTGAAGCGTAAATAATAGGGAAATCTAGCTGCTCATCAGTCGCACCTAGTTGATCAAATAAATCAAATACTTGGTCGATTACCCAGTCAGGGCGAGCTGCATCTTTATCAATCTTGTTAATAACAACAATTGGATTCAGACCTTGATCAAATGCTTTTTTAGTCACAAAACGCGTTTGCGGCATTGGCCCTTCTTGTGCATCTACTAATAGTAATACCGAATCAACCATTGATAATACACGCTCAACTTCACCACCAAAATCGGCGTGTCCCGGGGTGTCAACAATATTAATATGGTAATCTTTCCACTTAATCGCTGTATTTTTAGAAGAAATCGTAATGCCGCGCTCTTTTTCAAGATCATTTGAGTCCATCATACGGTCTGTTGACTCAAAGCGCTCCTCGAAAGTTTCTGATTGCTCCAATAGTTTGTCAACCAATGTCGTTTTACCGTGGTCAACGTGGGCAATAATGGCAATATTTCTAAGTTTAGTATTCATGCGTTTGAGGGTGATTCGAAAAAGACACTATTATCCCCTAACTCTCCTATAATATTATCATTTATTAATGTGAATCAATCACTTAAGACTTATGGGTAAAAAAAGTTCTTCGGGTCGTTGGATGAGTGAGCATTTGAGCGATGAATACGTTAAAAAAGCTCAAAAAGAAGGGTATCGATCTCGAGCCGTCTACAAACTAACAGAAGCAGTTGCTAAAGATAAGTTTATCAAGCCTGGTGATCGGGTTCTTGATTTGGGTGCCGCTCCTGGTAGTTGGAGCCAAGTGGCTATCAACATGGTGGGTAATAGCGGACAAGTAATTGCAAGTGACATCCTAGATATTGATCCCATTGATGGCGTTGATTTTCTTTGTGGTGACTTTACTCAAAATTCAGTCTATGAAGAGCTTTTAGCTTTAACAGAAGGTAAAAAAGTTGATGTTGTTTTAAGTGATATGGCACCTAATATGAGTGGCCAGCTCTCAGTTGATATTCCTAAATCTATGTATTTATGCGAACTCGCACTTGATATGGCTATTAAAACAATAACACCAAACGGGACTTTTTTTATCAAAGTTTTTCAAGGCGCTGGATTCGATGAATATGTTAAATCTTGTAAGGTGGCTTTTAACAAAGTTATTATTCGTAAACCTAAAGCATCAAGATCACGATCTAAAGAAGTATATTTACTGGCAAATGGATTAAAATAGTCGGATGAAATATTTTGACGACATCCAGACGCTACTAAAAGAAGATTTAGCACAAACAGATGTTTTATTACATTCACGCCTAAGCTCTAATGTTGCTCTGATTAACCAGGTCAGTAGTTATATTATTAGCGCTGGTGGCAAGCGTCTTCGCCCACTATTACTATTATTATGTGCGCGTGCCACTCACTACCAAGGTGAGCATCATCGTTTAATGGCGGTAGTGATTGAGCTTATCCATACTGCCACTTTGTTGCACGATGATATTGTCGATGAATCATCAATACGACGTGGAAAAAATACCGCTAATGAGGTTTGGGGAAATGCTGCCAGTGTTTTGGTGGGAGATTTTTTATATTCAAGGTCGTTTGAAATGATGGTTGAGCCAGGCTCAATGAAAATCATGCAAATTTTATCTAAAGCCACTAATGAAATTGCCCAGGGTGAGGTTTTACAATTACTCAATTGTAAAAATTCGACTCTAACGCAAGATGAATACTATCAAGTAATCGAACGTAAAACTGCGGTACTTTTCCAAGCAGCAACACAAATTGGTGGCATTCTTTCAGAAGCAAATAACACTCAAGAGCAGGCTTTAAAAGATTACGGCTTACATTTAGGCAATGCTTTTCAAATTATTGATGACGTTTTAGACTATGAGTCAGATAGCGACACCATGGGTAAAGAAGTGGGTGATGACTTAAGCGAAGGTAAAACCACTCTACCAATGATCTACGCTTTGGCAAATACATCAGGTGCGGACAAGCAATTACTAGAAGATGCAATTAACAATGCTGATAACACCAAGATTACTAAAGTGGTACAAATATTACAATCAGTTGATGCCTTTGGATACACTCGTAAGCAAGCAAAAAAATCTGCAGATCTAGCTAAATCCTCATTAGACAGTATTGATCCATCGCCTTACAAAGATGCGTTAATTCTATTATGTGATTTATCTTTGGCACGTAAGTCATAGTGTTATCTGACGAACTTAAAGCTCAAATTCGAGATTCATTTATTACGTTAAAGTCTGATATGTCGGATTTTATCGTGCGACCTTCGCAAAACAAAATGATTGCTGAAATCTCTAAAACCTTATGTGGAGATTATCAAAATTCTAATAAAATTTTATGTGTGGAAGCGCCTACAGGAACAGGGAAAACTTTCGCCTATCTTCTTAGTAGTATTCCCATTGCCAAGGCCAATAAAAAGAAATTAATTGTCTCTAGTGCGAATGTTGCCCTACAAGAGCAGCTTTTATTAAAGGATATCCCTGAGGCTCAAAAATATTGTCAAGTTGATTTTGAATATGCCTTAGTCAAGGGAAGATCTCGATATGTTTGCATTCGAAATCTAATCAATCTGTGTGAAGATAGCACTTCAGACGACGGGCTTTTTAATTCAGATTTATTATTTGATGAGCCTCCCGGTAAATATCAGTTAGAAGAAATGGGTGAACTTTTGGAGGATTATTCTGCCAAGAAATGGAGCGGTGAGATTGACGATCTAATGCGTGCACCTGATCATAGTATTTGGCAAAAAATTAATTGTAATCGCTTTACTTGTACTGCAAAAAGTTGTGAGTTTTATCAAGATTGTGCTTTTTTCAAGGCTCGTAAGCAAATCACCAAGGCAGATGTAATCATTGCCAACCATGATTTGGTATTAGCAGATTTGGCTTCAGGAAACACAGTACTGCCTGACGTTGATGATTCGATCTTTATTTTTGATGAAGCGCATCACTTAAGTAGTAAGGCGCTATCGCATTTTTCACTGAGTACGGGCACTGAATTCATTAAAACTAGTATTCGCCAAGCCAAAGGTGTGAGTGATCAAATATGCAAAATTACTGAGCAAGATGTGCCCGATATTAATATCAAGCAAATTGATGATTATTTATCTGATCTCAATATATTGCTTAAAACCCTAGATTTTGATGAAGATATTTATTTATTTGATCAAGGTATGGTCGATCAACCTATTAAAGATATCGCAAAAAACCTATTCATTGGTATTGTTAACATACAAAATAAATTTTCTACATTAAGAGAATCTTGGTCTAATTATCTGAAAATAAAAGTTCTAGATAAAAGCATTAGTGACACAATTAATACCGCTAGTGGCGAATGTGAACAACACCTTGCAGGCATTGTAGAATTGCTATCTTCTTTTTTAAAAAGTGATGATAATTCTCAATCTCCTCATTCTAGATGGATTGAAAAAAATACATTGGCTAATAAAAAAATTAACTATAGTCTATTTAGTGCGCAAACAGACATATCTAGTAATTTAGATGCGCTAATTTGGTCGAAAGCTTCTGGCGCAATCCTTACCTCTGCAACTTTATCATCATTAGGCAGTTTTGATCGACTCAACAAGCAGCTAGGGCTTAAAAAATCTGAGAATCAGTATTTACGCTTACCCTCTCCTTTTGTATTTGACCAAGTTGATTTTATTATTGCTAAATTTAAAGCTAACCCTACTCAAGTGTTTGATCATACCAAAGAGGTTGCCAGTCAGCTTCTTAAGCGGATTGATACGCAGGAAGGTACTTTGGTTTTATTTGCTTCCAACAAGCAAATGCAAATGGTAGCCGATATGATTGAGAAAAAACTCGACTGTAGTCTTTTCATTCAAGGTGAGTACCCAAAAAAAACTATCTTAGAAAAGCATATTAATCTGCGAAAAAATGGCGAAGGTAGTGTCATTTTTGGACTAGATAGCTTTGCTGAAGGTGTTGATCTTAAAGGTGACAACCTAACTCACGTTGTAATTGTCAAACTGCGATTTAGCGTACCCACATCGCCAATCGATAAAACCTTAGCTGACTATTTACAATCTCAAAATAGAAATCCATTTATGGAGATTTCTTTGCCTGACGCATCGCTAAGATTGATACAAGCTTGCGGCCGATTAATTCGCACTGAAACTGATACGGGAAAAATTACTATTTTTGATAATCGTTTAGTGAGTAAATTTTACGGCAAGCAGTTATTAGCTGCCTTACCAAACTACAACGTCGTTATCGAATCTTAAAAACGCCAAAAAGCTCTATGTAACAACGCCATTAACGTTAAGATTTCTAAGCGCCCTAACAGCATTGAAAAACTCAAAATCCACTTGGCACTCTCACTAATAGAGCCATAATTTTCTGCCACACTCCCCAAACCTGGACCAAGGTTATTAATACTTGCAGTAGCTGCTGAGAAAGCACTAACTTGATCCATACCGGAAAACATGAGCGCCACTAGAATGAAAACAAAAGCAATGACAAAAAGTGAAAAGAATCCCCATACTGAAACCAAGGTGCTTTCGGCAACGCTTCGTTGATTTAGCTTGATATTAATCTGTGCATTAGGATGGATAAATTTTTTGATTTCTTTCATGGCAAGCTTAAACATTAAAAGCACTCTAACCACCTTAATACCACCGCCTGTTGATCCAGCACAAGCACCTATAAAACTGGCAAAAATGAGTAGTACTGGAAGCATAAATGGCCATAATGAAAAATTGGTAGATGCAAATCCGGTAGTAGTTGCCATTGAAATACTTTGAAAAACACCATATCTAAGCGCATCTTCTGTTGTTTTATAATAACCCTCATTCCATAATTCGATTGAGATTACTAAGCTTAAGGCACTCAATATTAAGACATAGGCCTTAAATTCAGAATCCTTAAAAAATTCTAATATATTTTTCTTTCGCCAAACAAAGAAATGCAGGGAAAAATTAATACCAGCTAAAAACATGAACATAATGGCTACTGATTCAATAGCGATAGAGTCAAAATATCCAATAGATAAATCATGGGTAGAAAATCCACCAATAGCAACAGTGCTATAACTATGTCCGATAGCATCAAACACGCTCATTCCTGCCCAATAATAAGCCAATGCACAAACAAGTGTGAGGCTTAAGTAAATTTTCCACAATGCTTTAGCAGTCTGTGTGAGTTTTGGGGTTAGCCTATCTTTAGAAATTCCACTAGACTCAGCATGATATAACTCCATACCACCAACACCTAGCATGGGTAGAATAGCCACCGCCAAAACGATAATACCCATGCCACCAAGCCATTGCAGCTGTTGACGGTAATACAAAACAGCTCTTGGCAAATCATCAAGGCCTGATAAAACAGTCGCACCTGTTGTTGTTAAGCCTGACATTGACTCAAAAAATGCATCTGAGAAAGTCATATGCAAAGACTCTGACAGTAAAAAAGGAATTGTTGCAAATAGTGACAAAACAAACCAGAAGCTCACCACCACTAGAACACCTTCACGAATTCTAAAATCTTTAGTGGATTTTCTAAAAGGCAAATAGAGTAATAATCCGCTGGTTAACGTGAGTGCAAATGCTGTTAGAAATGATGAGGCTTCATTTTGTTGATAAATCAGGTCTACAACAACAGGAGGTAGTTGAGTTAAACTAAAGACCATCAGCAGTAAACCAATAGTTTTAAAAACAATACTAAATTGCATAATTTATCCCAGTTTAGTCAAAATAGCCTGCAAACAACTCTTCAACTTCATGAATTTTGTTCACATCTGTTAATACTAAAAGCACATGATCATCTTCTTTGATCACTACTTTTCTTGAGCCCATAATAACTTCATTATTACGCACAATAGAACCCACAACTACACCATCAGGTAGTTTAATTTCTTCAATAGATCGACCCACCACATCTGAATGGTCTTTATCACCATGAACAATCACTTCAATCGCTTCTGATTTACCCTGGCGCAATGAATGCACCATCATTGTATCCCCTTTACGAATATGAGCGAGGATGCCACTGGTGGTAATTTGATCTGGCGAGATAACCATATCTACATCTTCACTCTGTTCTGCTAAATCTTCATAAACATTTCGCTTAACAAGAGCGATTGTCTTATGCGCACCAAGACGTTTTGCCAAAATAGAAACGATAACATTGATCTCATCAGAATCAGTAAGAGCTAAAAATAAATCTGTATTTTCGATACCCTCTTCCAATAACAACTCTTCATCAGAAGCATTGCCTCGAAGCACCAATACATTTTCTAATTCATCGGCAATTTCTTTAACGCGATCTTTATCCATTTCGATAATACGAACTCGATGATTTGCTTGTAAGTGTTTGGCTAAATTAAGACCAATACGTCCACCACCGGCGATAATAATATTTTTATAGGCTTTATCTAGTCGTCTAAACTCTTTAAGTACCTTAGAAACACTGCTTTTTTTAGTAACGAAATAAACACGATCACCGTCTTTAATTACCGTGTCTCCATAAGCGGGGATTGCTCGACCATTGCGATACAAGCTCACAATACGCATGCGTATTTTAGGCAAATGCTTATGTAATTCCTTAATAGGATGGCCAACAATAGGGGTGCCGGCATAAGCCCTAGTTTCAACCAATTGTACCAATCCATTTTCAAATTCAAATACTTGCTCAGATCCGGGCTCTTCTACCACTCGCTTAATATAGTTAGTCACTAAAATTTCAGGCGTAATCACAAAATCAATAGGGACAGCATCATCAGAAAATAACTCTTTTCGATGGAGGTATTCTGCAGTTCGTATACGGGCAATTTTTTTATTAACCTGGTAAAGTGTATGTGCCATTTGACAAGCAAGCATATTATCTTCATCAGATTTGGTCACAGCAATAACCATATCCATATTGCGAATATCAGCCTCTTCAAGAATATTTGGATAAGAAGCCTGACCACAAATCGTTTTAATATCTAGATGACGCTGGAGATCAAGCAAGTTGCTTTCAGCTTTATCAATAATAGTAACATCATTGTCATTATCTTCACTTAAATATCTAGCCAATGTCGCGCCAACTTGTCCAGCACCTAAAATTAAAATTTTCATAATTAAGCCTTGTTTTTATCGATCCCTAAATCTTTTAGTTTTCGGTATAGCGTTGTTCGCTCCAATCCTGCTAATGCAGCAACTGTTGCAATATTGTAATTATTTTTTTGTAAATGATAATCAAAATATTCTTTTTCAAAAATATTTCTCGCCACCTTCAAAGGTGCGTCAAAATCGATACCTGTAATACTATTGCCATCACTCTTTAAAAAAGCTTGTTCTGACAAAATTCTTCGCACAAATGGCAAAATGTCATGCAAGGGTTTTTTCAAAAAATCGGCCGCGCCAAGTTTAATAGCCTTCACCACATCTTTGTGCTCCGCATGGCCAGACATCATCACAATGGGTGTTGAAAAGCCCATTCGAGTCCACTCTTCTAATAATGACATGCCGTCTTGGCCTGGCATCCAAACATCCATCATAACTAAGTCAAAAGACTGCTGCGCAATAAGTGTTTTAGCCTCTTGTGCGTTAGCTGCCATACTTACCTGATAATTGACATCTTCTAAGGTATCCATAATTGTTTCTGCATTAATACTTTCGTCATCAATAATAAGAATTTTTCCGATAATGCTTTTGTCGTTCATTGCGTTGTCCTTTTTTTATACTTGATAATCAAATTCAATAGTAATCTTAGCACCATGTGGCTTCACATTAGCGGCAAATATTCGCCCATCATGCTGCTCAATAATATTTTGCACTATGGCCATTCCCAATCCACTCCCCTTAATTTTTGTTGTGACATAAGGCTCAAAGACACGGTCTAGCACCTCCTCATTAAAACCTTCACCATTATCTGTTACGATTAGACGAACTAAGTGTTTCTTAGGCAGATATCGAGTAGAAATCTTCACCAAAGTTTGGTTATTAAACGGCGCTTCTACTGAGTTTTTAATCAAATTAATCAAAACCCTGGAAAGGCTAACTGCGTCTAATAATAAAAGTGGAATATCGTCCGCTAAATCAAAATCAATATCCAGATCTTCTTGCGAGTCATATAAAGAAATTGACTGGTTAACAATCTCATTTAAATGACTTAACTTACGTTCGATTTTAGGCGTGTTGGCATAATCAGCAAACGCACTAACCATAAGATCCATTGACTTCACTTGATTAATAATCGTGTTGGTGGTTTTGTCAATCACCTCTAAATCTCGGCCTTCTAATGACTCCATGAATCGATTGCGCAATCGTTGCGCTGAAAGTAAAATTGGCGTCAATGGATTCTTAATTTCATGCGCCATACGAATTGCCACCTCTCCCCAGGCCGCTTTCTTTTGTGCACGATTAAGTTTAGAGATATCTTTAATGATAATCACATAGCCTAATGTTTCGCCATGGCTTTCAAGTATAGCGCCCTGGCACGATAACAATAAGTGACGATCTAATGAAGTTAACTCAAGATCCTCATTCCATTCTCTATTATTCGCTTTAAATTTTTCTGCTGTTAACTTGAACAGAGAATCCAGTTTTGGATACTTATCACCGATTTTTGAACAATTGCCGCCAATAAAAGATTGTTCATCTTCAATATTAAACATTTCACCAATAATCGGGTTAATGAGTCGAATATTTTTATGTTGGTCTAACGCAATAACGCCATAAGAGTATTTAAGAATTGTTTCTAAATAAATGTTATGGGTATCTAAACCTTCTTGGGAGGATTTAATCTTGCTTGACATGATATTAAATTGATCAATCAACAAACGCACATCATCAGTATCTTTACTCTGCTCAATACGAACATCATAGTTACCTTGGGCGACTTCTCGAGTGGCAAGTGATAATTTATTAAGTGGTCTCATGAGTTTTTCAATCATACGAAAAACCAGCATCAATGCACTTAGGACTGCTAACAATATGGTTGAAGAAAAATCAATCATGAATCGCTGCTGGGTGATTGAAGTATTTAAGCTAAAGTTGATATCTTTAGTACGCTTATTAAAAGCGCTAACTTGCGATAAAAAGCTCGAAAGTCCAGGATCTGTTGCATAGACCACATCAACCGACGAGAAGTTTTTTTCTGGCGTTCTAGTTAAGTAACGGGTTGACATTTTAACTTGAGCAACATTCGTATTTTCATCTACAAAAATCATAACTGGCTGTATTGCAGGCAAGGACTGGTCGTCTATAGCCATACAATCAGAAATATCAGCTGTTTTAGCGATAATTTCTGCTTGATCATCTAACAGGGAAATTTGACAAGCCCAACCTTTATCAATTAAGCCATCTAAAAAAACTTGCATACTTTGGGAATATGTTTCTGACTCTTTCTTAAAATTACCAAACGAAGTGATTAGAGTTAATACGCGTTTAGTTTGCTCGGTATAGCGCTCAATTCTAACCTGGTCGATACCCACATATAAACCATCCACTTGTTGAATAAAGCCTTTGCTAAAACTATCAAATGCTTTTTCTGAGTCGGCTACGTTATTCTGAATTGTTTGAAACGAAAACATATAAAACGACAGTACCGGGACAATCACAAGAATAGGAACAATCTTAATAAATGACCATGTAAATTTAGAGCCAACAATATCCTTACCTATGTCACGCTTTAATCGATTTACATCTGTATAAATATAGTAAGCAGCTATCACACTTAATATGATGTTATAGGACACTAAATAAGCCCACCAGCTACTAATCAACTCCGGATTCAAGCCTAAGTAAAACGTGCCTGAAATAGATGTTAAGAAGACTACTGCCCAAAACCAGACAGGTGGTGATTTTATAAAGCTTTTTTGTTGACGAGTAGTCATTGACTGTTCTTAAATGATTAGCTAATTATTCAGAATTATCTCATAAATAAACCGACAGTATCGCTACTTGTTGCTAAAATACAACAATGATACAAACGCAACAGCAGTTAACCGGTTTTTTAAACGCCATCAAGACCGATACACATTTAGCAATTGATACCGAATTCAAACGTATTGATACTTTTTATCCTATCTTATGCCTGGTGCAAATAGCTACAAAAAACGCTGTTGATTGTGTCGATATTTTAGCTGTTGAAGATCTTGAGCCGCTTTTTGACAAGCTTTACCAAAAAGATAGTGTTTGGATTGTTCATGCTGCTCGTCAAGATATTGAAGCCTTATATTATTTATCTAAAAGACTTCCAAGCCAGCTCTTTGATACTCAAATTGCTGCTCACTTTCTTAATCATCCAGCTCAAATATCTTACCAAAATCTTACTGAAATCTTACAAGGAGTTCTACTAGATAAAGCTTACACGAGATTGGACTGGACCACGCGCCCTCTGCCTGAAGAAGCTATTGAATATGCACTTGATGACGTACGTTATTTGATTAAAAATTACTCACAACTGATTGAGCAACTAACCCAAGAACAAAAGCTTGACTGGCTAATGGCAGATGGCTTAGAATTATCAGATATCAACTTATACCTGCCAAATCTTGATCAGGCCTGGAAAAAAGTTAAAGGCTTATCACGACTCCCAAAGAGTACTCATCAGAAAGCCGCACATTTAGCGGCTTGGAGAGAGGATCAAGCCATCAAGAGTAATAAGCCTAGAAAATGGATTATGAGTGATGATCAATTAATCAATTACAGCCTTAACAAAACAAAAATGTCTGATCAAGATAAAACAACCTTTGGTGATTTTTTATCTCAACAATTGCAACTCACACAACAGCGTATTCAAGTCGATGTTCATCAAGTACCCACCAAAAGTGAAAAAAATCAAAAAAATGAACTGCAAATACTCATTAAAAAAATCGCAGTTCAGTATAATCTAGATGAAGCAATCATCGCTAATGGTAAAACATTAATGAAATTTATTCGTAGCGATCAATCCGTCAACTTTTTTACTGGTTGGCGCTATCATATTTTAAAAGAGGAGTTGGAAAATGCAAAACAGTCTTAAACCCGTATCAGCAGGAAATATACCCGATGAAATTAATGTTATTATTGAAATCCCGGCACATTCATCGCCAGTAAAGTACGAAATCGATAAAGAAACTGGTGCTATGTTTGTTGATCGCTTTATTTCTACACCAATGTTCTACCCATGTAACTATGGTTTCGTGCCAGAAACATTAGCAGATGATGGCGATCCAGCTGACGTATTGGTAATTACTCCTTATCCACTCATTCATGATTCAGTCATTACAGCTCGTCCAATTGGCGTTCTACGTATGACTGATGAAGCAGGTAAGGATTCAAAAATTTTAGCTGTACCGACTGATAAGCTTTGTAAATCATACCGCAATATTAAAGGTATTGATGATGTAGATGCAACCCTTAAAGATCAAATCGAACATTTCTTTCGTTACTACAAAGATTTAGATGATGGCAAGTGGGTTGAAATTGATGGTTGGGGCGATGCTGCTGAAGCAAAACAAGAACTTCAAGAATCTTTTGATGCATTCAAGCCTTAGTCTTTGATTCAAGCCACCAACAATTTTCAAATTATTGGTGGTGAGCATCGAGGTAGAAAGTTTAACTTTCCAGATGCGCCAGGGCTAAGACCCACACCTAACAAAGTTCGAGAGACCTTATTCAACTGGATTCAGTTTCAGTCTAGTAATAAGGTTTTTTTAGATTTGTTTGCAGGTAGTGGCGCACTTGGTTTTGAAGCTCTTTCTCGAGGTGCTAAAAAAGTTATCAGCATCGAAAAAGACTCGAGCGCTTTTAAGAGTTTAGAAAAAAATCGGAAAAACCTAAGATCCGACAAAATTCAAATTATTAATGCTGATGCTTTGGACTTTTTAAGCAATAAAACTACGCAAGTCTTTGATTTTGTCTTACTTGACCCGCCTTTTCATCAAAAATTACTAGAAAAAGCGCTAAAAAAGCTCTCAAAAGGTGGTTTTTTAGCATTAGGCAGTCAAATATATATAGAATCTGAATTTGAAATAACTGATATTTTCTTGAATCAAGAAATTTCGCAAAAAATCAAAATCAACAAACAAAAGCGCTCAGGACAAGTACACTACTGCTTAATTGAAGTATTATGAATCTAATTCACTACTAAATTTCTTATGACAAAAAAAATCGCTATCTATCCAGGCTCATTTGATCCAATTACCAATGGTCACATTGATCTTATCAAGCGTGCAAGCAAACTATTTGACGAAGTTGTTGTTGGTATTACTCAAAATAGTAAAAAAACAGCTTTCATAAACATTGATGAACGTATCAGCTTATCTAGCGAAATTTTAAAAGATATTGATAATGTCAAAGTACTAAGCTTTAATACATTGTTAGTAGACTTTGCTAAAGAACAGAATGCTCAAGTAATCTTGCGTGGATTGCGAGCTGTGAGCGACTTTGAATATGAATTTCAATTGTCTGGTATGAATAAACACCTAAATTCAAATATTGAAACTCTGTTTATGACGCCAGCAGAGCAATATGCCAACATCTCTTCTTCACTGGTTCGAGAGATTTTATCTCTTGGCGGTGATATCAGTCACTTTGTCCCTAAATCGGTCGAAATCTTACTAAAAGAACGTCTTTAATTTTTTTACCTTTTTCTGCTTGAATTAGAAATACTCACCCCTATATAGGGTGTATATCAAATTACAAGGAGCAAAAAAATGTCAAAGATTATAGGTATTGACTTAGGAACAACTAATTCATGTGTGGCCATTATGGATGGTGGCACGGTTAAAATTATTGAAAACTCAGAGGGTGATCGTACCACCCCATCAATTGTTGCCTTTCCAAAAGATTCTGACGAAGTTCTAGTTGGTCAATCAGCTAAGCGTCAAGCGGTCACAAACCCTGAAAATACATTGTATGCAATTAAGCGTTTAATTGGTCGTCGTTTCGATGAGGATGCTGTTCAAAAAGATATCGATCTTGTTCCATATAAAATTGTTAAAGCAGACAATGGTGATGCCTGGGTTGAAGCTAATGGCAAAAAAATGGCTGCTCCTGAAATCTCAGCAAAAATTATTGGTAAGATGAAGAAAACAGCTGAAGACTACTTAGGTGAAACAGTCACTGAAGCAGTGATCACTGTTCCAGCTTACTTTAATGATTCACAGCGTCAAGCGACTAAAGATGCTGGCAAGATTGCTGGTCTTAATGTTAAGCGTATTATTAACGAGCCAACAGCGGCAGCATTAGCTTATGGTGTTGATAAATTAGTCGGTGATAAAACAGTTGCAGTTTACGATTTAGGTGGTGGTACATTTGACGTATCTATCATTGAAATGGAAGATGTTGATGGTGAAAAACACTTTGAAGTGTTATCAACCAATGGTGATACATTCCTAGGTGGTGAAGATTTTGATCAGCGTATTATGGATTATTTAGTTGATGAATTTAATAAAGAGCAAGGTGTTAATCTTAAGAACGATCCAATGGCACTTCAGCGCTTAAAAGAAGCGGCAGAAAAAGCTAAGATTGAATTATCATCTTCTGAGCAAACAGAAGTTAACCTACCTTATGTAACGGCTGATGCTTCTGGCCCTAAGCACATGAATATTAAGATTACACGTGCTAAATTAGAATCATTGGTTGAAGACTTAATTAAGCGTTCAATTGATCCATGTCAAACAGCATTAAATGACGCTGACCTTTCAGCAAGCGACATTGACGAAGTTATTATCGTTGGTGGCTCTACACGTATGCCAAAGGTACAAGAAAAAGTAAAAGAATTTTTTGGCAAAGAGCCTAAAAAGGATGTTAACCCTGATGAAGCAGTTGCTATGGGTGCTGCCATTCAGGCAGGTGTATTAGGTGGTGATGTTAAAGATGTATTGTTACTTGATGTCACCCCGTTATCTTTAGGTATTGAGACAATGGGTGGCGTAATGACTAAGCTTATCGAGAAAAATACAACCATTCCTACGAATGCTTCTCAAACTTTTTCAACAGCAGCAGATAATCAATCAGCAGTAACAGTTCATGTATTACAAGGTGAGCGTGAAATAGCCAGTGCCAATAAGTCACTAGGTCAATTTAACTTAGAAGGTATTGATTCAGCACCTAAAGGAACGCCACAAATTGAGGTTACCCTAGATATTGACTCTGATGGTATTTTGAATGTTTCTGCTAAAGATAAAAATACTGGCAAAGAGCAATCAATCACAATTAAAGCCTCTAGTGGTTTAAGTGATGAAGAAGTTGAAAAAATGATTAAAGATGCTGAAGCAAATGCTGATGAAGATAAGAAATTCCAAGAATTAGTCACTTCTAAAAATATGGCGGACTCTTTAATTTATTCAACTAAGCAAACATTAGAAGAACTTAAAGAAGAAGTTTCTGAAGATGAAAAAACAGCTATTGAAGCAGCAATTAGCGAACTTGAAGAAGCTATTAAAAGCGATGACAAAGAAGCAATTGATGCCAAGTCACAAGCATTAACGCAGACAGCTCAACCATTAGCTGAAAAAGCACAAGCTAAAGCTGGTGCAGCAGATGGTGGAGCTTCTGAAGCAACCGATGCAGGTGATGATGTAGTTGATGCAGATTTTGAAGAAGTTAAAGACGACAAGTAATCTTTAAAATATAAATTAATCACTAACCTTCTTCAGATCTATGCATTTGAAGAAGGTTTTTTAACTTTACATAAGGTAGTTCATGTCAAAAAAAGATTTTTACGACGTTCTAGGTGTTGATAAAAACGCAGATAAAAAGCAAATTAAAAAAGCTTATAAGCGACTAGCGATGAAACATCACCCCGACCGAAATACAGATAACAAGGAAGCGGCTGAAGAAAAATTTAAAGAAATTCAAAAAGCTTATGCTATTTTATCTGACGAACAAAAACGACAAACCTATGACCAATTTGGCCATGCTGGTGTTGATGGTAGCGCTGGCGGTGGTTTCGGTGGTGGCGGTGGCGGCTTTGGCGGAGGTGGTTTCGGCGATATCTTTGGTGATATATTTGGCGGTGGTGGTCGCCAACAGGCTGATAATCGTGGCTCTGATTTACGCTACGATTTAGAGATTGACCTCAAAGAGGCAGCTGAAGGGACTACGGTCAAAATTCGAATTCCTAAAAATGAAACTTGTGAGCCTTGTTCTGGAACAGGCGCCAAACCGGGTACCAGTGTTAAAACTTGTGCTTCATGTGGTGGCGTAGGTCAGGTACAAATGCAGCAAGGGTTTTTTACAGTTCAGCGCCCTTGCCCAACTTGCTCTGGTACTGGTCAAAAAATTGAATCTCCATGTGGGTCATGTCGCGGTCAGGGTGTAGTTCGCAAGCAAAAGACCCTATCAGTTAAAATCCCTGCCGGGGTTGATACAGGAAATCGCATTCGCCTTAGTGGTGAAGGTGAGGCCGGTGTTCGCGGTGGACAAAGCGGTGATTTGTACGTAGAAGTGCATGTTAGAGCGCATGAAATATTTCAACGCGAAGGTAACGACTTATATTGCGAGGTACCAATCGATTTCACCACAGTGGCATTAGGCGGCTCAATTGAAGTGCCAACACTGGGTGGAAAATTAAAAATTAAAATTCCAGCAGGGACTCAAACTGGCAAACAATTTAGACTAAGAGGCAAAGGTATTACCGCTATTCGTCATGGTGGAACTGGTGATTTAATTTGTCAGGTTAAAATTGAAACGCCCGTTAACTTAAGTAAAAAACAAAAAGAACTTTTAGAGGAGTTTTCAGGTACCTGTAGCAAGAAACATCATCCTGAATCAGACTCATTTTTTGGTAAAATGAAATCATTCTTCGAATAAAAAACAATAGGAACCAGCGTGAAAATTAAGCAAATTAAAGCAAGAGAAATCTTAGACTCTAGAGGAAACCCCACCATTGAAGCAGACGTTATTCTCGATGACGGCACTATTGGTAGTGCTATGGTACCGTCTGGTGCATCAACGGGTCAACGAGAAGCTTTAGAATTACGCGATGGGGATAAATCTCGTTACTTAGGCAAAGGTGTTTTAAAGGCAGTAGAATTTGTCAACACTGATATTAATGAGGCCCTAATTGGCTTTGGTATTGAAGACCTTGGAAAGATTGACCAAGCTATGATTGATTTAGATGGCACTGAGACCAAATCACGACTTGGTGCAAATTCAATTTTAGCGGTATCTTTAGCGTCAGCTCATGCTAATGCAAATAGACAGCATAAGCCATTGTATGACTCTCTTGATCAAGGTGATGATTACAAGCTTCCCGTGCCTATGATGAATATTATTAATGGTGGCGAGCATGCTAATAATAGTGTTGATATTCAAGAGTTTATGATTATTCCTGCTGGGGCGCCAAGTTTTAAAGAGGCGTTACGCTATGGCGCTGAAGTGTTTCATCACCTAAAATCTGTTTTAGAAGCTCAAGGTATGAATACTGCTGTTGGTGATGAAGGTGGTTTTGCACCTGACCTTGCTTCTAACGAAGATGCACTTAAAATTATCTTAGAAGCGATAAATAATGCAGGCTATGTTGCTGGTAAAGATATTTTTATTGGCATTGATGCAGCGAGTTCTGAATTTTATGAAAATGGTATGTACAATTTAGTTTCTGAAAATAAATCCTTAAACTCTCAAGAGTTTGTTGATTATCTAGCCAATTGGGTTGAAAACTATCCTATTATTTCAATCGAAGATGGTATGGATGAAAATGATTGGGAAGGCTGGGATTTACTTACCAAAAAAGTTGGTGATAAAGTACAACTAGTGGGTGATGATCTTTTTGTGACCAATAGCAAAATTTTAAAACAAGGCATTGATAACAATATTGCCAATTCAATCTTAATCAAAGTTAATCAAATTGGTACTCTTACTGAAACTTTCGCTGCCATGAAGATGGCTGCAAAAGCAGGATACACATCGGTTATGTCGCATCGATCTGGTGAAACTGAAGATACAACTATTGCTGATTTAGCAGTAGCAACTGGTTGTGGCCAAATTAAAACAGGCTCTTTATCACGCTCAGACCGATTAGCAAAATACAATCGCTTATTACGTATTGAAGAAGAATTGGGCGCCAAAGCAATTTACACAGGACTTGATGCTTTTAAACATTTGAATTAAACTAAGCTTTAATTCATTTAATACGCCACAACTTATTGGAATCACTTTCGACTTTCTGGCTTAGTATCTTGTTATTTGGCTTGATACTAGCCTCTGCTTTTTTCTCATCTGCCGAAACTTCAATGATGGCAATTAATCGCTATCGCCTAAAAGCTTTAAGTCTGACTAATAAAAATGCAAAAAGAACTGAGCATTTACTTCAGGACACAGATCATCTAATTGGCACCATCCTTCTCGGCAATAACTTTGTTAATATCTTTGCCTCTAGTATTGCAACTATTTTGGCTATTAAACTCTGTGGAGAAGACTCTATTGTCTTAGCATCATTAGCACTTACTTTTGTAATTTTGGTATTTGCAGAAACCACACCCAAAACTTTTGCAGCTAAAAACCCTGAGAAAATCGCCCTCCCTGCTTCTATAATTATCAAATTTTTGATTAAGCTATTCAAGCCTTTTGTTTGGACGATTGCACAACTTTCAAAGCTCATTCTAAAGCTTTTCGGTATTCATGCTGATCAACAAAATCACAATATTAGTTCTGAAGAGTTACGCATGGTGGTGAGTGATGCAAAACCCATCATTGCTTCGAATTATCAAAAAATGTTACTTAATATTATCGACCTAGAAAAAGTTAAAGTTGAAGATATTATGATTCCTAGACATGAGTTAATTAGTGTGGACATCAATAAGCCTGATGAAATCCTAAAGCAACTTGAGCGCATTCAGCATACACGCCTACTTACTTACGATAATTCTAGTGACAACATCACGGGTGTTTTACACATGAGAGATGTTGTAAATCTCTATGCTAAGGGAGAATTTAAAATAGATAATGTTTTATCGCTAGTTCGTGCTCCATATTTTGTGCCTGAAGGGACTTCTCTTGCACATCAGCTTGAGCATTTTCAAACACAAAAAAGACGTCTAGGTCTTGTTGTCGACGAATATGGAGAGGTTCGAGGTTTAATTGTACTCGAAGATATCTTAGAAGAGATTGTTGGTCAATTTACTTCAAATCAAAATGAGCGCTTTGATGAAGTTAGTCTACAAGAAGATGGGAGTTATTTGGTTGATCCTAGAATAAGTATGCGAGAGTTAAATGCACTGCTTAGTTCAAAGCTTTCAACCTCGAAAGCTAAAACTTTAAATGGCCTTATTTTAGAAGAGTTACAAGCCATTCCAGAGCGCGACGTTAGTCTAAAAATTGGGGAAATATTAGTAGAGATCTTGCAAATTTCTGATAAGACCATAAAATTAGTTAGGCTTACTAAACTAGATTAAAGACTCGCCCATTCGAACAATCTGTCCAGCACTCAAATTTAACTTATTCTCTTGATTTGGCATTAACATAACAATGGTCGAGCCCATATTAAAGCGCCCCATTTCCTCACCTTTTTTAAGCTCAATATTTTGATTTGTATAGTCAAAATTCTGAACCTTCTTCTGATAAGGTGGATTAATTTGACCTTCCCAAACTGTCTGCATAGAGCCCACAAAGATAGCGCCCACTAGTACAAAAGCACATAAGCCAAACTGAGTTTGGAAATAGCATACAACTCGCTCATTTCTTGCAAAAAGATTATCAACACCTTCGGCAGTGGCCTTATTTACCGAAAATAAGTCACCAGGAATATAATCCATGGATACTAACTTGCCGTCAAAAGGCATATGAATACGGTGATAGTCTTTGGGTGATAGATAGATTGTAGAAAAGTAGCCTGACTCAAATTGATCCGCCCTATAATCCCCACCAAGTAAGGCCGAAACAGTATAGTAATGATTTTTTGCTTGAAAAATAGTCGCGTGACTAATCTCACCAGATTGTGACACCGCTCCATCAACAGGGCATACAATATTAGCAGAACCAATTTCACGCGCCTCTGGTTTTAACGCGCGAGTAAAGAAATCATTAAAGTGCTGATAATCCTCTACTTTTTCACGAACCGCTTCAGATAAATTTACCTGGTATGACTTAACAAACCAATGTGTAAATTTATTTTTAAGCCAAACATTTTCAAGTCGAGCGAAACGGAACATAAGCTTTGATAGCGCATGCTGGGGAATAATATATTGCCACCAAATCATAATTCTTCCTTAAAAAATCTAGTTTAGTTGAGATTGAATAAAAGCTAACGCTTCGTCATAGTTAACTTCAAGCTTTTGCGCATTATTTCTTGCCTTATATTCAACCATGCCATTATCAGCATGTGTATCACTAAGAACAATTCGATGAGGAATACCTAATAATTCCGAGTCTGCAAACATAATACCTGCTCGCTCTTTTCTATCATCTAATAAAACCTCAATACCTTCATCTAAGCATTGCTGATATAAATTATCGGCCAAATCCTTAACTCGAGTAGATTTATTGTAATTAATTGGCACAATAACAACTTGGAAAGGTGCAATTGCCTCAGGGAAGATAATACCTCGATCATCATGGTTTTGCTCAATCGAGGCTGCAATAACACGAGTAACACCAATACCATAACAACCCATGGTGGTGGTGACAGCCTTGCCTGATTCACCAATCACATTAGCTTTCATGGCTTTAGAGTATTTATCACCTAACTGAAAAATATGCCCGACTTCTATACCGCGTTTAATAATTAATTTTCCTTGACCATCTGGAGATTTATCCCCTTCAATGGCATTACGTAAATCTGCCTCAACAAATTCAATATCTTGCCAATTTACACCTGTGAGATGCTTATCCCACTCGTTAGCGCCACAAACGAAATCACATAAAGCGCTAGCTGAATAATCAACTATAAGCTCGATATCTAAGCCTTTAACGCCAATAAAGCCTTTTTTCAACCCTAACGATTTAATATCATCATCAGAAGCTAATTCAAATTCACCCAATAAATTCTGCGCTTTAATTTCATTAAGTTCGTGGTCACCTCGAAGTGCTAATGCTTTGAACCCACCTGCCAATTTAATAATTAAAGTTTTAATGCAGATTGATTTTTCAACAGATAAAAAATCAGCTACTTCTTCAATACTGGTTTTTTTCTTAGTTAAGATTTCATTTTCTTGGGCTTTAGACGAACACATATTGGCTTGCTTAGAAAAAGCTACTTTTTCAATATTAGCAGCATAGTCAGACTCATCTGAAAAACAAATAGCATCTTCACCACTTTGTGCCAATACATGAAATTCATGCGACGCATCGCCACCAATAGATCCTGAATCTGCCAACACTGCACGATAATCTAAGCCTAGGCGATCAAAAATATTACAATATGTTTGATGCATTGCATCATAAGTTTTCTGCAACGACTCTTGATCTAAATGAAAAGAATAAGCATCTTTCATGATAAATTCACGCGAACGCATAACGCCAAATCGAGGACGAATTTCATCCCTAAACTTTGTTTGAATTTGATAAAAACTCATTGGTAATTGCTTATAGCTTCGAATGTATTGAGCCGCTAAATTGGTGATTACTTCTTCATGAGTTGGACCCATACAAAATTCTCGACCATGACGATCATTAAAACGCAGTAACTCTGGACCATACTCATCCCAACGCCCTGACTCTTGCCAAAGCTCGGAAGGTTGTGTTACTGGCATTAATACTTCTTGGGACCCTGCTTTATCCATTTCTTCACGAACAATGGCTTCCACTTTTTTAAGTACTCTCACTCCCATTGGCAGGTAAGAATACAAACCAGAAGCTAGCTTAGAAATAAGACCGGCTCGAATCATTAACTGATGTGAAATAATTTTAGCGTCATTTGGCGCTTCTTTCTGAGTTGGAATTAATAGTTGTGTGGTTTTCATATAAAATGAAGTGATGGTTTTAAATAATTGTGTTAATTTTACCCGAGCAGCCTTATTATGATTGAGATTCAAACACTATTAATTTACGCCGTCCCTGTCTTGTTTGCAATTACGGTTCATGAAGCCGCACATGGCTGGGTAGCCTCTCTGTTAGGGGATCATAGTGCAAGAATGATGGGCAGAGTCACCCTTAATCCAATTAAGCATGTCGATCTGGTTGGTACAATTATTGTTCCGGCTTTTTTATACTTTACTGCCGGATTCATTTTTGGCTGGGCAAAGCCTGTTCCTGTTAATTTTAGAGCCCTTAGGTCACCAAAAAAAGATATACTTTGGGTAGCAATTGCCGGCCCTATGAGTAACTTTATCATGGCGACATTATGGCTGATTGTTATCTTTGCCGCCATCAACACTGGATCTCAATTCTTGGCAGACATGGCGCAAGTTGGCATTCAGATAAATTTATTACTAGCAGTATTAAACCTACTACCGCTCCCCCCTCTTGATGGTGGTCGCGTTGTGAGCTCACTACTACCGCAAAAACTGGCTTATCAGTATGATCAATTAGAGCCTTATGGTTTGTTTATATTGCTTGGTTTATTATTTTTAGGCGTCTTTCAAACTGTTATTTTACCGATAGTCAAACTCATTCAAAATTGGGCTTATACTTTAGTTGGTCTGATTTAAAACAGCTTATAAAAAGTAAGTCTTGAATTAGCTTAATTTCTTTCTAAGCAGTTGGTTGAGTAATTTTGGATTAGCCTTGCCTTGGGAAGCTTTCATCGCTTGTCCGACAAAAAATCCTAAGATTTTTTCATTTCCTGACTTAAACTGTTCAACCTGAGGTGCATTATTGTCAATTATTTCATCAATAATTGCTTCAATTGCACCTGTATCAGTTACTTGTTTAAGACCTTTGGACTCAATAATAGCATCTGCAGAACCATCACCATCCCACATAGCTTTAAAGACATCTTTAGCAATTTTTCCTGAGATAGTGTCGTCACCAATACGTACAATTAATTGTGACAAGTCGTTTGCAGATATAGGAGAATTTTCAATATCCAGCTGATGCTTATTAAGCGAAGCAGACAACTCTCCCATCACCCAATTTGCGCATAACTTGGCATTTTTTTCATTATCTTTGAGCATAGTTTCAAAATAATCTGCCAAAGACTTTTGTGATGTTAGTATATCTGCATCATATTCGTTTAAACCTAATTCAGCTATAAATCGCGCTTTTTTCTCTACTGGAAGCTCAGGTAGGCTAGCCTTAATAGAAGCTATCAGTTCATCAGTAATTTCAACAGGTAATAAATCAGGGTCTGGGAAGTAGCGATAATCGTTCGCTTCTTCTTTTGAGCGCATAGAACGAGTCTCATGCTTAACCGCATCATATAAACGCGTCTCTTGGACCACCGAACCGCCCTCCTCTAAAATATCTTGCTGACGCTCCACTTCTAAATTAATAGCACGTTCTAAAAATTTGAACGAATTGATGTTTTTAAGCTCTGCTCGCGTTCCCAACTTTTCTTGACCCATAGGACGAAGCGAAACATTGGCGTCGCAACGAAATGAGCCTTCTTGCATATTACCATCACAAATACCAATATATTGCACTAAAGCATGAATTTTCTTAGCATAAGCCACTGCCTCTTTGGCACCACGCATATCTGGCTCTGAAACAATTTCAAGCAGTGGCGTGCCAGCACGATTTAAATCTATTGCTGTATATTCATTAAACATGTCGTGCACTGACTTGCCTGCATCTTCTTCTAAATGAGCACGTGTCACGCCAATTACTTTAGTTTCATCACCTATTTTAATCTCAATTTCACCTTCACCAACAATCGGCAAATCCATTTGTGAGATTTGGTATCCCTTAGGTAGGTCAGGATAGAAGTAGTTTTTTCGATCAAAAATATTACGCTGGTTAATATGCGCATTAACTGCTAAACCAAACTTAATGGCTTTATTAACAGCTTCTACATTCAATACAGGCAACACACCTGGCAAGCCCAGATCAACTGCACAAGCTTGAGAATTTGGTGCCTGGCCAAACTGCGTACTGGCAGATGAAAAAATCTTAGATTTAGTACTTAACTGGGCATGAATTTCCAAGCCAATAACTGTTTCCCATTCCATGTTAATTCTCCTGTGGCATCTGCTGATGCCAATCAGTTTGTTGTTGGAACTGGTGGGCAATATTAAGTAATTTTGATTCAGACCAATAGTTACCAATCAGCTGCAAGCCAACTGGTAGTTTATTGGAGAATCCTGCCGGGATACTCATACCAGGTAAGCCTGCAAGATTTGCACTGAGCGTGTAAATATCAGCCAAATACATAGATACTGGATCTTTTACTGAGCCCAAATCAAATGCGGTTGTTGGAGATACAGGCCCCATAATGACATCAACCTCACCAAAGGCTTTTTTAAAGTCCTCGCTAATTAGATGGCGTGTTTTTTGGGCCTTTAAATAATAGGCATCGTAATAACCTGCTGATAAAGCATAAGCACCAATCATAATTCGGCGTTTAACTTCAGCGCCAAAAGCCTCTGAACGTGAGCGTAAATATAAATCTTCTAAATTTTTAGGATTATCACAACGATAGCCATAACGCACACCATCAAGTCGTGACAGATTTGATGAGCACTCACAAGGTGCGACAATATAATAAGTAGGAATAGCGTAAGCAGAATTAGGCAGGGAGATCTCTTTAACAGTTGCACCCATGGCCTCAAACTCTTTGACTGCATTCATAACCTGAGATGCCACACCATCATCCAAACCTTCAGAGAAAAACTCCTTAGGTAGGCCGATGGTTAAACCCTTGATAGAATCATTCAAATTAGCCGTATAATCTGGCACTTCTTGCTCAGCAGAGGTCGAGTCTTTTTCATCAAAACCAGCCATTGCATTTAAAACAATAGCCGCGTCTTGAGCTGTTTTAGTCATCGGCCCTGCTTGATCTAAGCTCGATGCATAAGCGATCATGCCATATCTAGAAACACGTCCATAAGTTGGTTTTAGGCCTGTGATGCCGCACAAGCTAGCAGGCTGGCGAATAGAGCCGCCCGTATCTGTTCCTGTAGCAAAACAGCTTAACCCACCTGCTACAGCAGCTGCCGAGCCACCCGATGATCCGCCTGGAATTTTATCGGTATTCCATGGATTTTTAACGGCGCCATAAAACGAGTTTTCATTACTCGATCCCATGGCAAATTCATCCATATTAACCTTGCCCAACATAACTGTGTCGGCCTGATTTAGTTGATGAGAAACTGTAGCGTCATAAGGTGAGATAAAATTATCCAGCATTTTAGAGCCAGCTGAGGTTTTAACCCCTTTTGTGCAAAAAATATCTTTATGCGCATAAGGAATACCTGTCAGAATATTAGCACTACCTGCTGCGATTTTTTCATCAGCCATTTGTGCTTGACTCATGGCCAATTCATCAGTCACCGTGATAAAGGCGTTTAAATCTGACTGCTTAATTCGATCTAAATAATGCTGAGTAATCTCTACCGATGAAAATTCTTTATCTTTAAGGCCTTGCGCAAGCTCAGCAATGGTTTTCTTATGGATGCTCATCTTATTCGATCACCGTTGGCACTAAATAATGTTTATTGCCCGTTTTTGGCGCAATAGATTGAAATAAATCTGCTTGGTCATGCTCGGTTACTACATCTGCACGCAGGCGCTGAGTCATGTGCAGTGGATGAGCCATAGGCTCAATATCGTCTGTATTAATAGCGCCTAGCTGCTCAGCCAAGCCAAGAATAGCGTTTAAATCTTTGGTGTTTTCTTGAAGTTCACCAGCGCTTAATGACAAACGCGCCAAATAAGCAATTTGAGTAACTTGCTGTTCAGACAACGACATAATTACAACATTGGAATCTTGTTAAAGATTCTAAGTGGCTTAGAGAATGAAGAGCGTAATATGTTTAAATCACGTTGCATCCATTGCATAGAAGTTTGCATATCTGTCATATTTTTGTTCATTTCTTCCATATTAATAAGCATTGGCTCTAATGAATCCATTTTCACGCTAACATGCGTTAAATCAACCGCAATAGAATCTAATGCATTTAGTTTTAATGCAATGACGTCCATATTTTTACCAACCTTTGAAAAGCTCTTTTGCATTTGAGCGACAGATGTCGTCATTGAATTAACATTATTTGAAAGTTTTTCAATACTACCCACCATGGATGACATGTTGCTAGCCATTTTTGGATCCATAGCATCAGCAAGGCGTGTCATGTCAGTGGTGATTGTATAAATAACAACAAAGAAGCCCATGATAATTGCACTAAAAACAGCCAAAGCTGGCAAGAACATACGTTCGAATTTTGAATCAGTGCGCTTATCTGCATTTTCGAGCATTTTTTCCAAATCAGAAATGCTTGAAGTAATCATCACTTCATCGTCTTTGATTGGTGCTTTTTTTTGCTTACTATCTGTCATTTACTACCCTTATATTATGGTTAACAAAAATCCCCAATTACTTGATCTAGCTTCTCTTTTTGATACTTATCACTGATGTATGATTCACCTAATTTTTTCATTAAAATGAGTCGAATATTGCCATCAATCACCTTCTTATCAACGCTCATAGCTGATAAGAACTCAGAAGCGCTAATTTTACCGTCTACACTGATTGGTAAATTAGATTTTTCTAATAAATCTTGAATTTCAGATACCTCTTGGCTAGTTAAATCACCTTCTAGTTGTGATAGTTTCGCCGCCATTAACATCCCTACAGAGATCGCTTCACCATGTAAAAATACCCCGTAGCCTAGTGTATTTTCAATAGCATGGCCAAAAGTATGACCTAAATTTAATAAAGCTCTTTTGCCAGATTCCAACTCATCTTGGGCAACAATATCAGCTTTATCTGAACAAGATTGATATACTGCTTGAGTGATCAAATCCTTATCTCTATTCATTAAATTATGGATATTATCTTGTAAAAATTTTAAAAAATCACGATTTCCTAGTAATCCATATTTAATAACCTCAGCCATGCCTGCTGCATACTGTCTATCATCCAAAGTATCCAACGTATCAACATCGATTAGTACACATTTTGGCTGATAAAATGCACCAATCATGTTTTTTCCTAAAGGATGATTAACGCCTGTTTTTCCGCCGACACTAGAGTCAACCTGAGAAAGTAGTGTGGTTGGAATTTGAATAAAATTTACACCGCGCTGATAGCTACTAGCAGCGAATCCTGTCATATCACCAACAACACCGCCACCCAAGGCGATTAGGGTACATGAGCGGTCAAAACGATTCTCCAATAAAGCATCAAAAATTAAATTCACTGTGTCCAGTGTTTTATATTGCTCGCCATCAGGCAAAACAACATCAGCCACTTTAAATGAACCAAATAATGACTTAATCTGCTCTAAATAAAGAGGGGCTACTGTTGTATTGGTAACAATCATTACCTGCTTACCAGTAATGTGCTTAGTGAGTAATTCTGCCTCAGATAATAGCGCCTGACCGATATAAATCGGATAAGATTTAACGCCTAAATCAAGCTGTAGTGTCTTCATTAGGCGTACTCTCGCTTTTCACCATCACCAGCAACATTCTCAATGCAACGGCCGCACAATTCAATATGCTCAGCATGCTGACCAACATCTTCACGATGATGCCAACAGCGCACACATTTTTCATTTTCTGATTTACTCACTTTAACAAATACACCTTCTAATGCTTCAATACATTCATCAGTTTTGTCAATCAATGGATGAATACGTGCATCTGAAGTAATAAACACAAAGCGAAGTTCATCGTCTAGTTGATCTAAAGCTTGATAAATTTTCTCATCACAATACAAATCAACTTGCACATCTAACGACGAACCAATCGTTTTGTCACTTCGCATGACTTCCATTTGCTTACGAATGAATGGGTTAATATTTCTAGCAGTATCAATAGCAATATTTTCATAACCCACTGACAGTTCTTCATACCATTCGCTTAAGAAAATACTTTGTGATTTTTCATTAGGCATATTTTGCCAAATTTCCTCAGCAGTAAATGACAACACAGGAGAAAGCCAACGAACCATTGTCTCAAGAATATGATTAAGCGCTGTTTGGGCGCTTCGTCTTGCTCTAGAATCTTCTTGAGTGGTGTATTGTCTGTCCTTGATGACGTCCAGATAAAATCCACCCAAATCATTGCTACAAAAATTTAGAATAAGTTGCATGGCATGATGAAAATTATATTGCTCATAAGCTTTTAAAATTTGCACTTGTAGGTCTGCTGTTGTAGACACAATCCACTTATCTAAATCTAGCATATTATCAAACGCGATTGCATTTTGTACTGGGTTAAAACCACTAGTATTTGCCAGCATAAAGCGCATGGTATTACGAATACGTCGATAAGAATCTGCTGAACGATTTAGAATTTCATCAGATACAGTCATCTCACCGGTGTAATCAGTAGAAGCAATCCATAAGCGTAAAATATCAGCGCCTAAATTGTTCACTACTTTTTGTGGGCTCATCACATTACCCAACGATTTGCTCATTTTCTTACCGTCTTTATCAACGGTAAATCCGTGGGTTAATACTTGCTTATAAGGCGCCTTGCCGTTGATTGCTACTGATGAAATAAGAGATGATTGGAACCAGCCTCGATGCTGATCAGAGCCTTCTAAATATAAATCAGCAACATCAGACAAGCCTGTCCTAGCTTTAAGAACAGCAAAATGACTCACGCCAGAATCAAACCAAACATCTAATGTGTCAGTGGCTTTTTCATAATCCTGCGCATCAGCCCCTAATAAATCTTTAATATCTGTTTCAAACCAAGCCTCAATCCCTTCTTTTTCAATCATTGCTGAAATACTAACAAATAATTCTTGAGTATTTGGATGCAGCTGCCCTGTTTGTTTATGAGTAAACAATGTGATTGGAACACCCCAAAATCTTTGACGCGAAATACACCAATCAGGGCGATTACCCACCATCAACTCGATACGCTTCTTGCCCCAATCTGGAATCCAGTCTACCTTTGGAATTTCTGCATTAACCGCATCTCTTAATCCATTGTCCTGCATAGAGACAAACCATTGTGGTGTAGCTCTAAAAATAACCGGTGTCTTATGTCGCCAGCAATGAGGGTATGAATGTAACAATGGCGCATGTTTAACCAGCGTATTAGTTGACTTTAAAATTTCAATAACACTGGCGTTTGCTTTAAAAATAAATTGACCAGCCAATAGCTCGGTATCGTCAAAAAATACACCGCGGCCATCAACCGGACAATTAACAGGTAAGTCATATTGTTTACCAACAACAAAATCTTCTTGTCCATGCGCCGGCGCGGTATGAACTGCACCAGTACCGGCATCAGTAGTTACATGCTCACCTAAAATAATTGGCACTTGCTTGTCGTAAAACGGATGTTGTGCTTGCAAACCTTCTAGATCACTACCGGTAAAAACTGCAGAAGTGATATTAGCTTGAAGCTCATAACGTGCTAAAGCATCTTGAGCTAAATCTTGTGCTAACAATAAATACTCATCACCAGTATCTGCTAATACATAACTCATTTCAGGGTGAAGAGCGACAGCCTCATTGGCAGGGAGTGTCCATGGTGTTGTGGTCCAGATAACCACAAAAACTGGCTTATCAACCTTAAATATACTGCTATCAATAATGCGAAATTTAACATCAATAGCATCTGATTGCTTATCTTTGTATTCTACTTCAGCCTCTGCCAAAGCTGAGCCACACTCAGTACACCAGTGAACAGGTTTATAGCCTTTAGATACATGGCCGTTGTCAACAATTTTCCCTAAGGCACGAACAATGTCTGCTTCGTACTGGAAGTCTTTGGTTAAATATGGATTATTCCAGTCACCTAAAATACCCAAACGCTGGAAATCAAGCTTTTGTTTAGCGACTTGAACATCGGCATATTTTCGACATTCCGCTCTAAATGAATTGGCATCAATTTTTACCCCAGCCTTACCCTTCTTTTTTTCAACATTTAGCTCGATTGGCAAACCATGGCAATCCCAGCCTGGCACATAAGGCGCATCAAAGCCAGATAAAGACTTAGATTTAACAATAATATCTTTTAAAACTTTATTAACAGCATGGCCAATATGAATGTCACCATTCGCATATGGAGGGCCGTCATGTAATGTAAATTGAGGCTTACCTTGATTATGCGCACGGATTTGACCATACAAATCATCGTCTTGCCATTTTTTAAGAAATCCACCTTCACGATTTGCAAGATTTGCCTTCATGGCAAACTTAGTGGCAGGTAGGTTTAAAGTAGATTTGTAATCAGACATTAGCACTAAAAAGTATAAAAACTAAAAAACACCATTATACGTGATAGGCTTGGTTTTTTGAAAACGAAAATTAAGAGTTAAGCATGATATATAGCTATTTTATCAATGACAAGTAAAGCTTTAAAAAACAACCAGTACGCCTGAAGATGGTGCAAAAATTGCCACCACTCTCAATATTTTATTGATGTTTAATTATCTCGAAATTGTGGCTAAGAAAATAACCTAGAATTAATCAAATTCTAGAGAGTTATTTTCTAAAGATTTTAAATCGTCTACCAATAACAAAAATAATAAAGCTAACAATTGCTAATGCAACCATTAATAGGCTCATGTAAAACACCGTATCAGCGTTAAGTTCGTTCATAATCATTGTCGTTTTCCTGTTTTCTTTTTAACAACAGCATTCTATCAACAATGTAGGAATAAATATTTGACCTAGGTTAACTTTTTAAATATTAGCCTAGAGTTTGGCCGCATCAAGCAACAATCTAACCTGTCCAGGTTTTAAATAGTCATATTCATTAGCTCTAAGATTTTCAGGCAGGCGAATTTCACCATAACGAATACGGATTAAACGTGACACTTTAAAACCTAAAGACTCCCAAAGTCTTCTAACCTCTCGTTTTCTACCCTCTCTAAGCACCACTTTATACCAACGATTAGCGCCTTCACCACCCCCAATAGTTACTCTAATAAATTTAGCAATTCCGTCGTCCAATTCAACACCGGTGGTTAGCTGTTTAATATCTTCACTTTCCACTTGACCTAATACTCGAACAGCATATTCTCGATCAATTTGCGAACTTGGATGCATGAGTTTATTGGCCAAATCACCATTATTAGTAAACAACAACAAACCAGAAGTATTAAGATCCAAACGACCCACCATAACCCATCTAGACTCTTTAGGAAGTAAGCTATAAACACTCTTGCGCCCTTCATCATCTTTATTAGAGCAAATTACACCAGCTTGTTTATTAAGAATAAGTACTTTAGTTTCTTCTTCTTTATAACGCTCAAGATCAATACTTCTGCCATCAATTTTTACCTTATCGGTTATCTCGCACTTGTCGCCAATTTGAGATGTCTTATTATTGACCTCAATACGCCCTTGCTCAATAAGTCTTTCAGCCCATCGACGTGAGCCATAACCTGCTGTTGCAATTAGTTTTTGTAGTCTTTCAGCCATAATAAATTTCTTGTAATTTGTTAGTTATAATTAGTATGTAATACCCATTGAATCTCTCACTTCTTCCATGGTTTCCTTGGCGACACCTCGTGCTTTTTGAGAGCCTTCATGAATAATTTGTTTAATTAAATCTGGATCTGCTTGATACTTAGCAATACTCTCTTGCATAGGCATAAGCTCAATCTGAATCGCTTTAATGACCGGCTGTTTACATTCCACACAACCCATCTTAGCATTCGTGCAACCATCAACAACCCAGTCACGCGTCTGGCTATCTGAGTATATTTCATGCAATTGCCAAACAGGGCATTTATTCGGATCACCTGCATCAGTCAGTTTAATACGCGCAGGATCTGTTGGCATGCGCTTAACTTTAGCCTCAATTTCTTCAGATTTATCTCTTAAAGAAATAGTATTGCCATAAGACTTACTCATTTTTTGCCCATCTAAACCTGGCATTTTTGATGCCTTGGTGAGTAAAGATACTGGCTCCGGCAAAATAATTTTTCCAGTGCCCTCAATATAGCCTGCTAAACGCTCAAGATCACCCAGGGTGATATTTTGCTGCTCTTGTAGTAAAGCTTGAGCTTTAACTAAAGCTTCATCGTCACCCGTTTCTTGATAAGCCTTGCGCAATGAACGGAATAACTTAGCTGGTTTTTTGCCCATTTTGCCAATAGCGGCTTTGGCTTTTTCTTCAAAATCTACTTCACGACCATAGATATGATTAAAGCGCCTGGCGACTTCACGAGTCAGCTCAATGTGTGCAACCTGATCTTCACCAACTGGCACCAAACCAGCTTTGTACATCAAGATATCTGCACTTTGCAATAAAGGATAGCCTAAAAATCCATAGGTACCGAGATCTTTAGTTTGCAGCTTAAGTTGTTGATCTTTATAAGAAGGTACGCGCTCAAGCCAGCTTAGTGGCGTGGTCATGGATAATAATAAATGCAACTCAGCATGCTCTGGCACTTTTGACTGAACAAAGATCGTTGCTGTATTTGGATTAATACCAGCTGCAAGCCAATCAACCACCATTTCTATCACATTTGCTTCAAGATCAATTTTGTCTGAATAATGCGTGGTAAAAGCATGCCAATCAGCTACAAAAAAGTAAGAATCATACTCATTTTGTAGCTCAAGCCAATTTTTTAATACACCGTGAAAATGGCCCAAATGCAGCTGACCTGTTGGTCGCATGCCGGATAAAACTCGATTGTCTTGCATTGCTCTAGCGTTAAGTTAATTAACGCGCATTATACCAAGGCTGTCTAAGCTTGTGCGTAAAGCGCAAGCCCGTCTAGAACTAAATTTGGTTTGATTTGAGTTTGCTGATTGAGCCTAATCCCAATCATCTTGGCATCACCACCTGTTAGGATAATTTGTAAATCACCATACTGATTCAGATAGCTGTTAATTTGCTCATTAATCACACTCATCAGCATCTGTGCTGTGCCATATTCCCAGGCATCAGTCGTATTGTTAGCGCTCTGGCGCAACAACAACTGTTTTGATTCACTAGAAAATTGCCCAAAACTACGGCGTAAAACACCCAAGCCCGGCATAATTAATCCGCCTCTGTGTTGGCCATCAGCAAGCACCAAATCAAACGTCAGTGCACTACCTGCATCAATAATAAGGCATGTTTGATTAAAATACTGATCCATGCTTGCAATCATTGCCAAGAAACGGTCCACTCCTAGATCTTGGGGCATTTCATAGGCTGAAATAAATCGCCCAAAAGCTGGTTCTGATTCAACAAATACTGTATTTTTTAAGCTTTTTAAAATAGATCGATCACCAACACAGCTGACAAAAATTTGATCAGCCTCGGGTAGAAACTCAGCACTAAAGTCTGAAATTAAAACAGACTCATAGCCCCCATCAAACAGCCATTTAATGGCGGTATTGCCAATATCTATAAATAAATTAGGCATATGCCAATACAATGCTTAGTAATACAGATCTATCCACGGATTATCCTGGTGAGTTTAGCACCCTGTGCATCATTAAGTGTAATTTGATCATCCTCATGCGCAATTTCTATCGTAGCCAGGCATAATGATTTTGCGTCTAATTTTACACGACGCACAACAACGCCTGACGCTTTAGCTGAGCTTGAACTCAAAGCAAATAGCTTATCACCTACCTTTAAATCATCTTTACACTCAAACATGCGAAGTCTGCGCTTAGATTTACCTAGATAATGCAAACGTGCCACCACTTCCTGGCCAGGATAACAACCCTTGGTAAAACTTACACCTACTTCATCAATATCCAAATTTAACAACTGCGGTACAAATTGCTCAGAAGTGTCTAGCGTTACTTCAGCTATACTATTTTCAACACAAGATTTTTCCCAGATATTCTCATCCACCAACTCAACAGCATCTAGCGTTTCAACCAAGGCCACAGACTGCTGATTATTAAGCTTAAAAGCACCCTTAAAATCTTCATCAATAATACCCAGCTGGATCATGTCATTACTTAAATCACTAATCTGTACATCTGACATCATCTTAAACATGGTTAGTCGTTTAATGATTACATCCGCTAAATCTATCGGAAATGACAAATAAAAGCTTTCATTTTTTTTCATCACCCAGATCAGCGCAATAATCTTACCCTGATGCTGACAATAAGCATTTAGCTGAACAACTCCTTGTTCTAAAGTATTGATATCATTAGAAAATTGGCCTTGTAAAAAGCTTTGGACATCTTTTCCAATGAGCTCTAAAAGGGTTCGATGGTTTAATTGACAGATCATATTCTTAAGATAGATAAAAAACACCTATTTTAAACCAATTTTCATTAGACGAAAAAAAACCCCAGACCAAAGTCTGAGGTTTTAAGTACTTAACTTAAGAAGTTAAGTTAACTGTTTTCTAAATAAGATTTAGAATTTAACAGATAGCTCAAGATCTAAAGTTTCA
The DNA here is from genome assembly GCA_028228555.1 of Candidatus Thioglobus sp. NCBI lineage: Bacteria > Pseudomonadati > Pseudomonadota > Gammaproteobacteria > Pseudothioglobaceae (SeqCode) > Candidatus Thioglobus > Candidatus Thioglobus sp. Next base: position 38,695 of record JAOJBP010000009.1, read on the forward strand.
GAGTCGTTTGCAGTAGCATCACCATCAACTTCAGTGTATGTTGCTTCAAAAGTTGCGCCACCAGCTAATGCACGAGTAGCAACAAACTTCATTACGTCAACATCTTTAGAAGCTGAGAAATCATCAATGGTAATTAACTTAGCTTGAATAGTGTTGCCAGCAACAGTAGTCTTAAGACCAAAACCAGAGATATCATCACCAGCAGCCATACCTGTAGCACCGCCAACATTGTATGCAGCAGCATCACCAAGGTATGAATCACCAGAAATAACTGCAGCAGAATCTGCATCAACCTGTGCATAAGTTAGCTCAACACCAGAAACTGTTGTTGAAACTTGAACTGACTGCTTATCAGCGTTAGCAGTATTGCTATCTAAGTTATGAAATGCAACATTTACACCAGCGATATCGCCAGAAATCTTAACTTGATCTTGGTGAGATTCATTCTTGAATGAAACATTTGCACCAGCAACAGTACCTGCTAAAGTAACACCTGTACTTGCATTAGCAGTTTCGCCAGTTACAGTAACTGAAACACCAGCCATTGAAGTTGCTAATGAGTACTGTCCAGATGCACGATCAGTATCTTTTGACATTAATGAGTCAGAACCATTCCAAGTACCAGACTTAATAGTTACATCAGCAACCTTAGTTTGCATCCATACATCTTCAGTAGTAAATTTAGAACCTTCAGTATTATCACCGTCAGTTTCGTCTTGGTTGAATTCCATATGAACTGAAGTATCGCCAGACTGACCTTTTACATATAAGTTAGTCTCATGCTTAACATGGTTAGTTACAGTAGTACCGTTACCAGCATCTTTGTTAGTGTAGTTTACTTTCATTGCACCAGAGATAGAAATGTCAGCCATTGCAGCTGTACCCATAGTTGCTGCAACTGCAGCGATTAGTAATTGTTTTTTCATTTTAAAACTCCTAAATTTATAATTTATGCTAGATTGCTCTAGCGCTTTTCTCAACAATGTTGTCAAGATGGTGCGTATTATAAGGATATGATTTTAAAAGTCAACACTTATTTGCAAAAAAAATACAAAAAAATGCAAATATACTACAAATAGAGTGCTTTTAACCCCCTAAAACCCTCTTTAAAGCCTTTTATGGCGCTGTTTTAACGGTTTTTTTACCTAAATACTACATTTGTGTAAAAATATTGCAAAAAAGCCAAATGACTATAAAACCTTGTTAATAATGGATTTTTGATTGGGTTTAATTGTTATTTATCTTATACATATAGATTGTAAATATTTAAAACCTCAAAAGTCGGACGAAAAAAAACCGAGAACAAGTCTCGGTTTTTATATCACTAATAGTTTTTAATTTTTAGTTAAATTCGAGGCGGAGGTTTTATTTAGTGCCGGCGTGTACATAATGTACACAACAAGCTAAGTAAAATAATCCAACAAAGAAGTTAGCAAAAATTAGAATCTATTTATGCGTGCCATGCAATCATGGTTAACAGCATTGGTATCGACAGTATCACATTAATGCTTGAAGCCAAAGCAGCATTCTTCTTAGCCGTTGCAATTTGCTCAGCAGTTGCCTCTTTCATACCTAAGATCTTTTGCTGGTTTGGCCAGATGATGAACCAGACGTTAAACGCCATGATTGTACCCATCCATGTACCTAGACCGATAACCTGAAAACCTGGTGCAAGCATGTATGCATTTGCAATCGCACCTTGAACGCCAAGCAATACTAAACCTAGAATTAAAGTTGTAGCGGCTGCCATACGAAACCACAGTAGCGCACGCGGAGCAATGTACTTACCAATTGCTGCAGGACCTGGGCCATCAGTATCAGCTAATGCTTGACCCATAGCTGGAACTTGAACGAAGTTAAAGTAGTATAAAAGACCGATCCAAATAATACCTGCAAACACATGTAGCCACACTGTCATACCGTAGTGACTTAGATTTTGAGCTTCTGCAACATTACCTTTAAAGCTAAAAAATAAAATAATTGATAAAACAAAACCCAATAGAATTTTGTTTTGTACTGAATTAATAAAACCCATCTTTCTCTCCGTTGTTGTAAAGTTGACTATTATAATAGGCTATTTAGTTGATGTAAGTCAATTTTAGTTTTTTACTTATCTATATGTATGCCTGAACTACCTGAAGTTGAAACCACCAAAAATGGCTTGCTACCGCTTATTAAACATCAGCGCATTACTCATGCGATTCGCCATCGGGCTAATTTGCGCTGGGAGATCCCTAAAGAGCTCAAAACTATCCTAGCTGGCCAAGTAGTTAATGGCATTGATAGACGTGGCAAATATTTGCTTATTCGTTTTGATGTGGGGACGCTTATTATCCATTTGGGTATGAGCGGCTCTATTAAAGTGGTGGATAGTAGTGAGGTGCTTCGCAAGCATGATCATTTTGAATTAATCTTTGATAATAACAAAAGCATGCGTTTGAATGATCCACGGCGCTTTGGTGCGGTGTTATTTTCAAAAGATGGCTCACACCCACTGCTTGATAATTTGGGGGTGGAACCACTGACCTATGATTTTAGCGAAACATACTTATATATAGGGTCTCGCAAAAAAGTGCAGAATATTAAGGCCTTTATTATGGATAGCAAAGTGGTTGTGGGTGTGGGGAATATTTACGCTTGCGAGTGTTTGTTTGCCTCAGGTATTGATCCGACACGTGCGGCAGGTAGTATTTCTAAGGCGCGTTACAAAAAGCTTACCCAAAATATTAAACAAATTTTAGAGCGTGCGATTAAAGCCGGCGGCACAACTTTGCAAGATTTTTCGCAAGTGGATGGCTCGCCTGGATATTTCGCACAGACTTTAAACGTGTATGGGTGTGAAAACAAGCCGTGCGCTACATGCGGTGGTAAAATAGCAAGAATTACACAAAACCAACGTTCAACTTTTTATTGTAAAAACTGCCAATCATGAGTGATATCGATACCCCACAAGAATTATTTGAAAGCAACTGCGCTATTAACTCCGAGCCGTTTGCACTGCAAAATTTAGGAAACTACATGGAGCCTGAGTTTAGTGAAAACTGTATTGTGATTATTGATCCGGGTATGGCCGTTCATAATCGTGCCTACGCCGTTGTGCGCTATGAAAATGATATGTATTTCCGCCAATATATTGAACGAGGTGGTGATAAATTTTTAATACCTTTAAATACACAGCATGACGAAATTCAGCTTAACGGCGAGTTTGAGGTTGTGGGCTGTGTGATTCAGCAAAAACAGCGTAAGCAAAAGCCACTGCATTACTACCATCTTAATAAAGAGACTAAGAGTATGGATTTTAGTATTAGTGGTAAAGTTAAAGCCAAAGAGGAGCAGTAATGGAAAAGAAAGTGCACTTAATTTTTAGTATAGCCATGTCCTTGTTTATGGTGCTAGTCATGTCTTTTGTTGTTACTTATAAGAATGTCGGCTGGACAGATCAAACTATTGATTTATGGCTATCAAGCTTCTTTTACGCATGGATCGTTGCCTTCCCGCTTATTTACATATTTGCACCAATCTTTAAAAAAGCTATTGTCAAATCTTTAAGCAAATAACTACCCAATCAACTCATAAGAGTCAATTTTTCTTATATCGCGGCGTAACAAAATGAAAAATAGGCGTTTACTTATAGTAAATAACTATTTTGAGACTTTGCTAGAACAAAGAAATAAGGGAAATTAAACTTATGAAATCCAAATGAGGTGTGCCATACGCCCTGATTGCGCACCATCACGGCGATAGGAGAAATACTTATCTTTTTGCTTGAAGGTGCACTCATCACCACCTGTGATTGATTCAACACCCAAACCTTTTAAAATAATTCTAGCTGCCTCGTAAATATCCAGCTGATATTTGTCGTCTTTTGGTGTGAATGCATCTTTGAGTTTTACCTCTTTACCAATGAACTGCTGATAAACCTCATCACCCACCGTAAATGCCGTTTGAGAAATAGCAGGACCAAAGTGGGTTAGTAAATTAGTATCGCTAAACTTAGCAATGGTAGATTCAATCACGCCATTTAATACACCCTTCCAGCCTGCATGAACCACGCCTACTTGCGTACCATATTGGTTAGAGATAAAAATTGGCAAGCAGTCCGCAGTTAGCACTGCACAAACTACGCCCTTTTCTTGTGTGATAACGGCGTCACCGATACACTCAGCACTTGAAGCTTCCAAGCAAATATTAGAATGAGTCTGCTCTAACCATTTAGGCTCACTAGGCAAGCTATACGCTTGAATAAGTTGCACTCGATTGCGTGCCACTATTTGTGCATTATCATCAACATGCATGGCTAAATTAAAATCAGCATAGCCATTTTCAGCTGACAAATTCTTAAGCGGATTGTCCAAATAACGCATGGTGGAAACCACTTGTACGTTATCTGGAAAGCCAAATTGCTGTTTGTTGCTAGATAGGGTCAAACTTTGCTAACGCTTTAAGTAAATCATCCAAATCTTTTGGTAATGGCGCCTTCCAAGACATTTCTTCGCCAGAAATAGGATGCATTAATGTGAGCTTTTTGGCATGCAAAGCTTGACGATTAAAACCTTTTAAAACATCTTTTAATTCTTCTTCAGCTTTTTTAGGAAAGCGTATTTTTCCACCATACATCGGATCTGCAATCAGTGGATGTTCAATATGCGACATATGTACACGGATTTGGTGAGTTCGCCCGGTTTCCAAAATACATTTAACATGCGTATGGTGCTTAAATCGATCAATCACTCGATAGTGTGTAACCGCTTGTTTACCCTCGCCCTCTTCAACTACAGCTTGTCTGATTCTATCTTTAGGGTCACGACCAATAGGCGCATCCACCGAACCACCAGAAATCATATGGCCATAAACAATGGCAGAATATTCGCGCGAAACTGCGTGCGTTTGCAACTGCTCAACTAAATTTTTTTGTGCCAATTCACTACGCGCTACCACCATTAAACCCGAGGTATTTTTATCTAAACGGTGAACAATACCGGCACGATCAAGTGTGGCGAGTGCTGGTTCATAATGAAGTAGTGCATTAGCAAGTGTGCCTGTCCAATTACCTGCACCTGGATGTGTGACCAAGCCAACTGGTTTATTCAATACGATAATATCGTCGTCTTCATACACCACGTCAATAGGAATATCTTCACCTAGCCAGGCATTAGACTTTTCTTGGATGATGGACAAAGCAACCACTTCGCCACCTAGTACCTTCTCTTTGGCTTTAAAAGCTTTGTCGTTCACCAGTGCCCTACCTGAACGCACCCAGCTGGTAATCTTAGAACGTGAATAATCAGGCAGCATGGTGGCTAAAGCGCTATCGATGCGTTGGCCAATTAGGCGATCTGGAATAACAATGTTTAATAAGCTCATGGTCGATATTTTACTTAGTAATCGTCAACCATCTATGATGTATTTTTATATTTAACATGGTAGAAGTTAAAAAGACGATGAAAAAAATAAATTTGTAACTATAGGTATTTTTTCTGTCTGCAAAGCAAATTGCTGAATTCTTAATTGAGTATAGCGACCTTCTATATGATTGAAAGAATTTAGCGGTTTAACATCACAAAAAAGAAGAAGTCGAAGTAATTTGGCGTCGCGTAGGAGATTTGAACTCCTGTTACCAGGATGAAATCCTGGGGTCCTGGGCCGGACTAGACGAACGCGACAAAACTATTTTAATTGAGATTGCCAAGAGTAATAGTAATTTTTTTTATTATTATATTATTATATTATTATATATAATAGTTTTTTTAAATAAAAAGAAGAAAACTATGAAAATACAAATCACAGGTATTACCGCCGCTATTTTTTTGATGAACAACGTCTTTGCAAGTGATGGAAAAGAGTTGTATGGACAATTATGTGCCAGCTGTCATACGCCAAACGCTAGTGTTAAAATTGCGCCGCCAATCTTTGCCGTAGTTGACCACGTGCGACAAGCTTATCCACAAAGAGAGGATTTTATTGCTCAAATTATTGAATGGGTTGAAGAGCCAAAAGCGGAAGTAGCCTTAATGCCTGGTGCAATTCGTAAATTCAATATTATGCCAAAATTAGGCTATAGCCAGAATGATGTAGAAGAAATCGCAGAATATTTATTTGACAAAGATACTGTTTTGTCGAAAGAATACAAGGAGCATAAAAAGAAAGGTCACGGAAGTAACTAGACTCAGATTAGCGCTATTTGATGGCAATTTTAAATATTATTCATCTGGAAGTGTAAGTTAACTACCAACAAGCTTCTAGATGTCAGCAATAGTGAAGACGAAAAAAAACCTGATTTTATTAAATCAGGTTTTTTAGTGTATGGCATCGCCTAGGAGAATCGAACTCCTCTTACCAGGATGAAAACCTGGGGTCCTAACCGATAGACGAAGGCGACATAACATTTCTACTACTACTGGTGGAGCTAAGCGGGATCGAACCGCTGACCCCGTCGCTGCCAGCGACGTGCTCTCCCAGCTGAGCTATAGCCCCAAAACTTGGTGCGTAGCAAAAGAGGTAAATTATAATGCTGAAGTTAAATTAGTCAAGCTATTATTGGTAAAATAATTGTATGAAACTACAAACCTTTGAAGAAAAAACTTACTCACTTGATATTATGTATCACCTGGGTACTTATGAAAACTCTATTCACTTTATTTTTGATCATGATAGTAAAACTTGCGCCATTATTGATCCTGCTTGGCATGCTGATCTTTTTATCAACTATGCTAAAGATAAAGGCTACAAGATTACTGATATTTGGCTAACCCATTGGCATGGAGATCATACCAATGCAGCGGATGAAATTGCACAAAAGACTGGCGCCAAAATCACTGCTGGTATTAATGAGCTACCTTATTTAGATATTAAGAATGATTTAGCAACCGTTAATGACGATGATGTCATTAGCCTTGGAGGTACTACTGCAAGAATTATCAATACGCCTGGGCATACGGCTGGTGGTATTTGCTATTTATTAGATGGACATATTGTTGCAGGCGATACATTGTTTGTTTATGGTGCTGGCCACTGTAGCCTTCCAGGTGCAAGTATTAAGGAACTTTATGACTCTATGCAAAAGCTTAAAAAGGTTGATGATAATGTCATGCTTCATTGTGGACATGATTATGGATGCAAAATTAACACCACGATGGCTGAGCAAAAATCTGGCAATGCGTATTTACTATTAGATAGTGAGGCTGACTTTACCAGTTTCGTACAGGGTATGTCGCAAGGGCTGGTCGCCTATCCGACTGAAGCACTGACTTTAAAAGAAGTTAAAGCCATGCTATGATTGGATTTTTTGGGGGTTCGTTTGATCCTGTGCACTTTGGGCATTTAAATAATGCACAACAGCTTAAAAATGAGCTTAACTTGTCTGAGCTATTTTTAATGCCATGTCGAGAGCCTGTTCATAAAAAAACACCAACCTTTTCCACAGAGCAGCGCCTTCAAATGCTACAAATGGCCATACAAGACTTTCCAGAGCTTAGCCTGGATACTCGAGAAATTAACAGAAAAAGTGAATCTTATAGTGTTGACTCGCTAAAAGAAATTGCACTCGAGCTTCCAGAAGAGGTTATTTGCTTGATTATTGGCATGGATAGCTTTAACCAATTATCTAGTTGGAGAGACTATCAAAAATTTCATCAATATTGTCATTTGATAATTCTAGCAAGACCTGGGGAAATAAATGAGCAAAATTATGCTGGATTTACACTAACCCAAAACTCTAAAGATCTTCCTAGCAAAAGCGCAGGTCTAGTTTATTTTGCAAAAACAGACCTTTATGATGTTTCTTCAAGTGATATTCGCGGTATTCTGTTTAAAACTTCGCAAGAGGGTAAAATACACGCACAACAGAGCTTGGATGAATTAATTCCAAAGCGTATTATTAACTATCTACAAAAATTATGAGCCTAAACCTAGAAGAGCAACTTAAAGTTGTCACAGATACTATTGACGAATTAAAAGGCGAAAATGTCGTCACCCTTAAAGTGCTTGACCAAAGTGCTGATATTGAAGCTATTGTTGTTGCAACAGGTCGCTCTGTTCAGCATGTTCGTGGTATTGCTAATAACATTAAAATTGAAGCTAAACGCTTAGGTATGAAAGTATCTGGTATTGAAGGCACCGAAACTGGTCATTGGGTATTGGTTGATTTAGCAGAAGTAGTTGTTCATTTGATGACTGAAAAGACTAGAGAATTCTACAAACTAGAAAGGCTTTGGTCTGGCGCTGAAAACGACTAAAAGTCAATGAAGATTAACCTGGTTGTAATTGGCAAAAAAATGCCAGATTGGATACAAACTGGGATTAATCATTACCAAAAACAACTCCCCACACAACTCAACTTTAGTCTCATTGCATTAGAGGCTCAAAAGCGCAAAGGTAAAAACATTACGCAAATAAAAGAGTTGGAGGGTGAATTAATTCTTAAAGCAGTTAAAGACTCTCATCTTGTAATTGCTTTTGATGAGCATGGAAAACAGCATACAACCAAGACTATTGCTCAAAATTTGAGTAATTGGCAGCAAAGTGGTGATACGATATCGCTTATTATTGGTGGTGCTGACGGCTTAAGCGATACGGTTAAATCTCATGCTAATCTGCTCTGGGGATTATCAAATTTAACACTGCCTCACTCGATGGCCAGACTGCTGGCGGTTGAGCAAATTTACCGAGCACACTCATTATTAACAAATCATCCTTATCATCGAGAATAATCAACCATTAACTAAAGGAAATAAAATGAAATTAGAACTCATCAGCTTTAAACTTTGCCCATTTGCACAGCGTGCAATTATTTCTCTAAATATCCAAAATCATGATTTTGAGATAACTTATATTAACCCAATGGACCCACCTGACTGGTTTAAGGAAATTTCTCCTAATGGAGAAGTTCCCCTTCTTAAAGTGGACGATCAAGTTGTATTTGAGTCCTTGGTGATTACTGAATTTATTGAAGAAATTAGCCAAACAAGCTTCCATCCTAAAGATGCTATTCAGCGTGCTAATAATCGCGCCTGGATCATCTTTTCAGGTGACCTGCTAGGCGATATGTTCGGTATTGTTACCGGTGATGAGAAAAAGTTCAATACCTCTAAAGCTTCGCTATTTACCAAACTAGCCAAGGTTGAATCAATTAAAGGCTCTGAAAAATTCTTTAATGGCGATGAATTTAATATGATTGATGCCGCTTTTGCGCCTATTTTTATGCGCCTAGCTTGGATTAATGAATTTACCAACAACGCGCTATCACTTGCAGAATTTAATAATTTAAATGCTTGGAGTGAGGCGATTTTAGAAGTTGAAACTGTCAAAACTTCTGTTGTCGATGGGCTAGATGATGTTTATTATTCCAATATAGAAGGACGTGAAGGTCATCTTTCTACTCTTTTAGTAGAAGAAGATTACTAAAGTCATTTATTAAATGATCGCTAGAATGTTTTCTGGAGGTCTACCAATGGCAACGCCTTTATCTGTTCGAACAATTGGACGTTCTATTAAAATCGGATTATCGATCATAGCTTGAATTAGCTCATCTTCATTCAGTGATGTATCATCTAAGTTATTCTCTTTATAGGCTGTTTCAAAAGTTCTCATTAGGCCTCTTGCATCGGTTTTAAGCTCGCTCATCAAAGCTTTTAACTCATCAAAGCTTGGTGGAGACTCTAGATATTTAATTATTTCAAAATCCAGGTCTTTTTCTTCTAAAATGTCTAGTGTTAATCTAGATTTTGTACATCTAGGGTTGTGGTAAATTATTGTGCTCATATTAAAAAGGTTGTTATGAAAAAAATTATTATTATACTCTCTCTACTTGCTGGCTTTAATAGTGCGCATGGCATGACTGTTGATCAAATTGTGGACGCTGCTAAGGTTGCTCAACAGCAAGATAAACAAATTATAGCACCTAACTTTTCTTTGATTGATACCCAAGGAAATATCCACACCAATCAATCAACCCAAGGAAAATATCTAGTGATTAATTTTTGGGCAACCTGGTGTCCGCCTTGTTTGAAAGAAATTCCTGCTTTCGTAGAGTTCTATGAGAACAATAAAGATCGAGTTTTAATCCTTGGACTAGACTACGAGCAAGCTGATAAAAAAGCCATTGAAGAATTTACTGACACCTTTATGGTTAACTACCCAATAGTCCTGTTTGACGAACATAACAGTCCTCAGTTTCCTAATTTTGGTGAAGTAATTGGCATGCCAACTACTTATGTTTACAATCCAAAGGGAAAGTTAGTTGATTTTAAAATGGGTGAAATGGATATTGAATCTTTGAAAAATGCTATTTCAAAGTAGCCAACTTTTTGAAGATTTACCCTCATCTCTAACCAGTCTTGGTACGAGATAACCACTTAATTCAGATTTTAATCGTTGGTGTAATTTAAGCGCCACCTCATCTTCAATGAAATATCTTTCAGCGCCTGATACAGGATCCAGCATATGCAAGTAATAAGGCAAGATTCCAACTTTAAACAAATCTAGACTAAGTTTTTTTAATGTATCAATATGGTCGTTTACCCCTTTTAAGAGTACTGCCTGATTAAGTAAAGTTAAATCTTTTAATTTGGTAATCTGCTGAACAAATCCTGCTGATAATTCTTGCGAGTGATTGACATGAAAAACTATTACCACTTTTAATCGAGTTGATCTAAGTAAATTAGCTAGCTCCGAAGTAATTCTACTAGGCATGACTACTGCACTGCGAGTGTGAATACGAATGGCATTAATATGTTTGATATTTTCAATATTGTGAATTAGCTTTTTAAGTTTATCATCACTTAAACTTAAAGGGTCTCCACCGCTTAGTATGACTTCATTCACTTTTTTATCTGCTTGTATGTATTGCTCAATCTCATTCCAATTACTCATTGCATCATGCTGTGTGTAATTAAAGTTTTGTCTAAAGCAATATTGACAATGAATAGCGCATACTTGGGAGGTGATCAATAGTACTCGATTAGTGTACTTATGGATGAGTCCAGCTACCGGTGAATTTTCTTCATCATTCAAAGGTGACTTGCTAAAGCCCATTAGATCTATGCTGGCTTGTGGCATAACTTGCTTAAGCAGTGGATCATCAGGGTTATTTTTATCAATCAGTTGGGCATATTCCAAAGGGATTTTAATAGGAAAATTTGAATCTTCGAATGCTTCGATATTAAAAAAATCATTACTGATTTTTGCACCTTTTAGCACTTTTCTAGCTTGTTGATTCCACTGAGCCATAGACATAAAAAAGCCCCGTCAGGGGCTTTTATAATTCGTTTTTACTTGAAGCTATTAACAGAAGTTAGCGAAGTTTTCATCTGTATGCTCTTGGCCATCTTCATAACCTGATTCATACTCGCTTGTTCTTCTTTGCTCTTCAATTTCAGGATTACCTAGGAAGCCTGCAACCCAACCTTGAATATAGTTGTCATTTACGCCCATTTCTTCCATTTTTTTAACGCCTTCATAGTAAGTCATTGCTAATACTCCTTAAATAATGTTTATAATTTTGCTGCTTACATCAGAGCTTTTTTTCAACTGACATAAGATAAAGGTAATATTATAACCATTTAATTTCATAAGGTAAGAAAAAACGATGAATTTATCAGAAATAATCGACGGCTTAAATGAAAAACAATGCCAATCGGTTGAGCTTGAAGGTGCCCAAAATGCACTCATACTAGCGGGTGCAGGCAGTGGAAAGACTCGAGTCTTAACACATAGAATCTCGTATTTGGTTACTCAAAAAAATATTCATACGGACTCAATATTAGCGGTAACTTTCACAAACAAAGCTGCAGCCGAAATGAGAGAAAGGCTCTCCACTCTTTTAAGAAGGCCTATTCAAAGTATGTGGGTTGGCACTTTTCATGGCCTTGCACACCGTCTATTACGAACGCATTATGAAAAAGCTGGACTTACATCGGGTTTTCAAATATTAGATGCACAAGATCAATTTCGGATCGTTAAGCGTCTAATGAAAGAGAATAGTATTGATGAGTCTAAGTTTCCAGTTAGAAAGGTTCAATGGTTCATCAATCAACAAAAAGATGAGGGTGTTAAAGCGCAAGATGTTGACCCTGGTTACAACTTCTTTATTAAGAAAAGTCTTGAGGTTTTTGTATTGTATGAAGCGCATTGTCGTGCCAATGATTTAATTGATTTTGCTGAACTATTAGTTCGAAGCTATGAGCTACTTAAAAATAATACTGAGCTTCTTGAGCATTATCAAACCCGTTTTTCGCATATTTTAGTAGATGAATTTCAAGATACTAATACTGTTCAATACAAATGGATTCAGCAATTATTTAACGGCAATAATCAAGTATTTTGTGTCGGCGATGATGATCAATCTATCTACGGCTGGCGAGGTGCAAAAATTGAAAACATTACCAAGCTAGAAACTGATTTTGCACCCATTCAAACTATTCGACTTGAGCAAAATTATCGCTCAACTGGCCACATCTTGTCGGCTTCGAACGCTTTAATTGCTAACAATACTAATCGCATGGGTAAGTCTTTGTGGACCGATTCTGGCAATGGTGATTTAATTGATGTGTATGAAGCACGAACTGAAACTGACGAAGCAGATTATGTCATTCGCAATATTCAAAAACTGATTAAGGATGGTGATCGCGCTAGTGATTGTGCTATTTTGTATAGATCCAATGCACAATCAAGAGTATTTGAAGAGGTATTAATTAAATACAATGTGCCTTATATTATTTATGGCGGTTTAAGGTTTTTTGAACGCGCTGAAATTAAAGATGCATTAAGTTACTTACGCTTAATTGAAAACACTGCTGATAATGTTGCTTTTGAGCGGATCGTAAATTTCCCAACACGAGGCATTGGTAACGCTACGTTAGAAAAAGTTCGTGAATTTGCTCGTGATCAGCATACCAATTTATTCCAAGCAGCTCAAGAGGTTTCGTCTACTTTACCAACACGAGCCGCTAATGCATTAAATGGTTTTGTTGAGCTTATCGATCAAATGATTGATGATAGTAAGCATCTTGATTTAAGTGAGAAAGTTGCTCATTTGCTTAGTGCATCAGGAATTATGAATCATTATGCTAATGACAAAACTGACAAAGCGGGCAGTAAAAAAGAAAACCTAGAGGAGTTAATCTCTGCTGCCAAACAATACAATCATGAAGAAGATAGTGAGATGAATGAAGTCGTTGGTTTTATTTCTTTAGCATCACTAGATTCTGCTGGCAATGCCAATGCACCTGCGGTTGATAACGTACAGCTCATGACTATTCATTCAGCCAAAGGCTTAGAGTTTCCAAATGTATTTTTAGGTGGATTAGAAGAAGATTTATTTCCATCAAGACAATCTAAAGACGAGCCGCACCTACTAGATGAAGAAAGACGCTTATGCTATGTTGGCATGACGCGCGCTATGAAAAAACTAACCTTATCATTTGCTATTAAGCGTTTTTTACATGGGCAGTCTTTGTATGCCTACCCTTCAAGATTTTTAGATGAAATACCCAGTGAATACGTTAACAAAGTTAAGGCGAAATTTGGCGCAACACAAGCTAACTATTCTGATAATGATATCTATAACCAAGACATTGAGCCTGTAGCAAATGGTCAATTATCAGTAGGTGCAGGGGTTAAACACGCAAAATTTGGTTATGGCTCAGTGCTGAATTTTGAGGGCGAGGGTGATAGCGCTAGAATTCAAATTAAATTTAAATCAGCAGGCACAAAATGGTTAATTGCCAGCTATGCTAATTTAGAGTTTGTTTAGTTTTCTGATATTGACTAGGTGTACAGCCATAAAACTGACTAAACCTTCGGCAAAAGTGGCTAGGATCATTAAAGCCAGTACCATAGCAAACGCTAGTAATTGACTGACCTTTTTGTAACATGCCTGCTGCCATTTCTAGCTTGAGTTGCCAGTAAAAATCGCCAGGTGTGCACCCTAGATGATTCTTAAACGCAGTATATAAAGCACTTCGACTCATGCAAGCTTTTTGCGTCAACTGATTAATCTCAAAAGGCTTGGTAATGTTATGTTTAAGATAATCTATCACCGTGGTCATACTGTCAAAGTCTGGCATATGGTGTGCATAATTTAACAATAAATCTCTACTTTGCTGTCGAAGTAAACGAGTAACTAACTCGGAAATTCCAAAGCCTACTAAAACCTCTTTATCTGGATGATTATTTGTGAATAAGCAAACCAGTCGATTAAGTAGCTTTTGAGTATCAGCCGTATGATGCAAGTGAATGTTCTCAGGTTGGTATTCCCAGCTTTTGCCAATTCCATTGGAGGGAATTAAGTCTTGCATTTTATCAGAAATCGCATCAATCCTATCTTTAGATATTTCCACCGTTAGACAGGTTGTGGGGGAATCCTCTTGCGCTTCTGGAAAATCAATCTCAACACAACCTTTTGGCTTTATGACATAAGACTCATGGGGTAAGAATATTTGAGACTCTGAATTTTCAAGATTATGCATGACTTTTTTACCCGTGATCATACCGCAATACATTACTTGATCAGCGCTTAACGAAACTCTGCTTGCTTGTCGATAAGTGTCATAGATGCTTAACTCACTATCAGGACCTAGAAACGAAATCTTATTTTCAATCAATAGCTTTCTATTCTTATACCTTTCAAAAGGTGTTATATCTAAATTTTTTTTCACAATTAATAGTTGTTAAGTCGTAAGTCTATTTTTTAACCTTTTTTATACTGTGAGTCAAGTCTTTTGGACTCTGGATCCAGATTGTTAAAAAAAACATATCTATACTATAGTTCAAACTTAATAAAAAAAGGGGAATATTATGATTTACGCACAACCTGGCTCAGAAGGCTCAGTTATTACATTTAAAGCACGCTATGAGAATTATATTAATGGAGAGTGGATGCCTCCTGTTAAAGGGGTTTACTTTAACAATATAACACCTGTTACAGGAGAAGTTTTTTGTGAAATTCCTCGGTCAACTTCTGAAGATATTGATTTAGCACTTGATGCAGCTCATGTTGCTAAAATTACTTGGGGTAAAACGTCAGTAACAGAAAGATCAAATTTGCTATTAAAAATTGCTGACAGAATTGAGCAAAACCTTGAAATGTTAGCAGTTGCAGATACTTGGGACAATGGTAAAGCAGTTCGTGAAACGCTGGCAGCTGACGTGCCGCTTTGTGTTGACCATTTTCGCTATTATGCCGGCTGTATTCGATCTCAAGAAGGTACCATGGGTGAACTAGATGAAAACACAGTCTCTTATCAATTTCATGAGCCACTTGGTGTAGTTGGACAAATCATTCCTTGGAATTTTCCACTATTAATGGCAGCTTGGAAGCTTGCACCAGCATTAGTAACAGGTAATTGTGTCGTATTAAAGCCTGCTGAGCAAACACCTGTATCAATTTTAATACTCATGGAGATTATTGGTGATTTATTACCACCAGGTGTTCTAAATGTTGTCAATGGATATGGTACAGAGGCTGGAAATGCACTCGCCACTAGCAAACGTATTGATAAAATTGCTTTTACTGGATCAACACCAGTAGGTTCACATATTTTAAGATGTGCTGCTGAAAATATCATACCTTCAACTGTTGAATTAGGTGGTAAATCTCCAAATATATTTTTTGAAGATATTATGCAACAAGATGATGACTATATTAGTAAATGTGCCGAAGGTGCTGTACTGGCATTCTTCAATCAAGGAGAGGTTTGTACTTGCCCTTCACGTGCCTTAATCCAAGAAAGCATTTATGATGAATTTATTGCTATTGTAATTGAGAGATCTAAGCAAATTATTCGTGGAAACCCTCTCGATACAGATACACAAGTAGGCGCTCAAGCTTCTCAAGAGCAGTTTGACAAAATCATGGATTATATGGATATTGGTGCTAAAGAAGGTGCTGAGTTGATATTGGGCGGGGGTGTTGCTCAGGTTGGTCCTGAATTTGGAAATGGCTATTATGTTGAGCCAACACTACTTAAAGGTAAAAATGATATGCGAATCTTTCAAGAGGAAATTTTCGGCCCTGTTGTGTCTGTTACCACCTTTAAAGATGAAGCCGAAGCTTTGGCCATTGCCAATGATTCTGAGTTTGGATTAGGTGCAGGTGTTTGGACTCGTGATATAAACCTGGCTTACCGAATGGGTCGTGGAATTCAGGCTGGACGTGTTTGGACGAATTGCTACCATTTATACCCTGCACATGCTGCGTTTGGTGGCTACAAGAAGTCAGGTGTAGGGCGTGAAACACACAAGATGATGCTCAATCATTACCAACAAACTAAAAATTTATTGGTAAGTTATAGTACTAGCCCTCTTGGATTTTTCTAAAAAAATAACCTTAAAGAAGGCTAAATAATTTAAAAACCGCATCCATTGATGCGGTTTTTTTTAATTTAAAGTTTTCTTTAAATCATCAATAGAAAAACTTTGAACAGTTTGTTCGTCAGTATAAACTGGCTTCATTTTAGTATGAGTACCAGCTTGTTTTTCAATTTCAGTTTGACGAGAAGTAACAAGATTTAAACAATCAGTAATCATTTTTTGTGTGTTTTCAGTCAATGGATGACGCAGGCCTGGCTTGGTCATGGTGTCTTTTGCAACTGAGATTAGGGTTTTTCTCATGGCACTTAGCATTCTAACTTCTAAATCGGGTGTATTGGTATCACTCATAATAAGCTCTTAATAGTTTCTAAATGTTGTAAGTGGGTTATTTTATCGGATTTATACCTTCTATTACCTTGCATTGATTGTAGCTTTTCATTCGAACCCCAATCTTGATCAATGACCTCTAATAGCATCTCTGGATGATTGCAAATCAACACCATATCACAACCACTATCTAGGGAAATTTTCACACGGTCTTTAATATTCTCAATAAATAAAGCGCCCTGCATTGATAAATCATCACTAAAAACAACCCCATCAAAACCCAGCTTACTTTTTAAAATATCTTGAATCCAAACATTAGAAAATCCTGCAGGCTTATCATCTACCTTTGAATATATTACATGTGCAGGCATAACTGCATCAAGACCTTCATCAATCAAATCTTTAAAAGTCACCATGTCTTGGTAAATTTCTTTTGCAGGACGCTCATCAATTGGCAAGTCTATATGTGAATCTAATGAGACATATCCATGCCCTGGAAAGTGCTTACCAACACACTTCATTCCAGCTCTATGCATACCTATAATTAACGCCTGTGCTAATTTAACAATTGCATCAGGATTTGAGTGAAATGCGCGGTCTCCAATCACTGAAGAATTACCATAATCCATATCAAGCACAGGTGCAAAAGAAAAATCTACATCAATTTCTAATAACTCATACGCCAGAATAAAGCCACATGAACAAGCATATTTTATTGCTTTTTTGGGCTTTTTATCGTAAAGCTCACCCAGCTTTGACATGGCTGGCAGATGCGTAAATCCTTCTTTAAAACGCTGAACTCTTCCACCTTCATGATCAACAGAAATTAAGATATTTGGATTAACCGCTCTAATGGAGCTAATCAGCTGCTTAACTTGATCAATCGATTCAAAGTTACGGCTAAATAAAATAACACCGCCAATACTGGGTTTTGCTAATTGTGCTTGTTCTAACTCTGTCAATGTCAGTCCTGACACATCCATCATGATTGGTCCTAGATTCATAGTTTCTCTAATTGATATAAGGTTTCACTTTGTACACTAAATACAAAATAGGTAACCCGATTAAGGTGGTTATGATAAAAAATTGACTATAGCCAAATGCTTCAACAATACCACCCGAATAGCCGCCAAAAATTTTGGGTAGAAGTGTCATAAGCGAGGAGAAAATGGCATACTGAACGGCAGTAAATTTAATATTAGTCAAGCTAGATAAGAAGGCAATAAAGGCTGCACTAGCCAATCCAGCAGACAAATTATCCATGGTAATAGTTACATAAAGCCAAGTTATATTGTGGCCAACATTTGCCAAAACAATAAAAAGTAAATTGGTTAGCGCAGAAAGTGCTGCCCCCAAGAATAACACCCTAAACACACCCCATTTGATTGCCATTAACCCGCCTAAAAACCCTCCAGCGATGGTCATAAATAAACCAAAGGTTTTAGACACGGTGGCAATTTCTATTTTCGTAAAGCCCATATCTTGATAAAAGATATTAGCTACAACGCCAAGCACAATATCACTAATACGATATAAGCCAATAACCGCTAATAACAACACAGCAACACTCACTCCATATCGGCTAAAAAAATCTTTAACAGGGCTAATGTAAGTATTATTAACCATAGATTTGTTGACCACCTTAAGTTTGATCAACAGTCGAGTGGCAATATACGCTCCTGTAATGGCCAGTATCAATCTAATCGCACCAACAATAAACCCAGCCAGATGTTTGTTAGTAAAAATTTCCGTTAAGTTTGATTTAAGCGTTTTAACCAGCTCTGCACTAAAAATAAAGGTAGCGATAAATGCTGCCACTACGACTAAAAATAAGGCAAAAAATCGAACGTAATCTTGGGTGGAGTATTGCTCTTCACGGCGACTATGGTTGGGCTCCTTGACTAACAAGGTGGTTACCACGCCCACCATCATAACCATAATCATAACTAGATAAGTATTAGACCAGGCCGAAAAACTATACAACTCTTTGGTGGATCCAAAATAACTGGCTAAAAATAAACCACCTGCACCAGCCGCCAACATGCCAATACGATAGCCTGCAACATAAGTTGCTGAAAGCATAGACTGCATGTTCTTATCAGCTGACTCAATACGATAAGCATCAATAACAATATCTTGAGTCGCTGATGAAAAGCCTAATAAAACTGCACCATAAGCCATAATAGTTAAGCTATCAACGCCGGCTTTTGGATCAACTGACGACATTAGTAAAATTGAACTCATGATTGCTAGTTGTGAAACCAGCATCCAGGCACGACGACGACCTAATAGTTTAGTCAGAATCGGCAAAGGTAAGCGATCTACTAATGGCGCCCAAACAAACTTAAATGAGTAACCTAATGCAGCCCAAGAAAAAAAAGTAATACTAGATTTTGCAACACCCGCCTCATTCAGCCACAGACCTAATGTGGAAAAAATAAGCAAAATCGGTACGCCTGCTGAAAATCCCAAAAATAGCATGGCAGCTACCCGAGGATGAATAAACAGTCGAAGGCTTTCTAGCACTGAATCCAAGGCATTCCGTCGTGGCGCCATCCATTGACATTACCACGCTGGTCTTCTTCATCAAGATCACCTTCAAAACCACTCACAATATGGGCAATATTCGTAAACCCATTCTTAATCAGGCACTTACCCGCATCATTAGAACGATAACCACTTCGACAAATTAAAATAATTTCAGCATCTTTATCAATATCAAACCTTGAAAAAGCTTTAATAAACTTCTCCTCATCTACTTCCCATTCTGGCTCATCTAGCCATGGAATAAGAATGGAGTTTGGCACACGCCCTACAAATTTATTTTCTGCTTCACAACGAACATCGATCAAAGTAGCGCCTTCTAGAATAAGCTTAACTGCTTTTTTTGGTAAATAATTTTTAATCATTGAATATCAACCTCCTCACCTGCTTGAACTTGGCTAAAAAGATTAATGATATCACTATTTTTCATACGGATACAGCCTTTTGATCCGGGCTTTCCCATGGTGAATTCGTCTGCTGAGCCATGTATATAAATATATCGTTGTTTAGTATTTTTATTGTGTGACTCAACTCCATCAAGCCAAAGAATACGAGATAAAATCCAATCTCGACCAGGTTGCTCATCAAACAGTTTTTTTGAATAAACTTCACCTGTTGGCACGCGCCCTACTAGCACCGAACCTAACTCTAAGTCATCGCCAATTTTTTCAGCAATTTTGAATTTTCCCAAAGGTGTGCAAAACGACCCTTGTATTTCACCAACGCCATTAGCGGCGCTACTGATTAAATACACTGTATCTTTGTAAGTTAAAGTTTGATTAGCAATATTAATTGTAATCATAAGAATGTGTTATTTGGTGAAGAGCGCAATAGATTCAACGTGGGCAGTTTGAGGGAACATATCCATCACTCCAGCCGTATCAAGCTTATAACCCAACTCAATCAGTTTAGCGGTATCGCGAGCAAGCGTTGCTGGGTTGCACGATACATACACCAAGCGCTCCACACCTAATTTTGGTAACAGCTCTACAATTTCAATGGCACCAGAGCGTGCCGGATCAATAAGTGCCTTATTATAAGTTTTGCCTCTGAACCATTCAAAGCCTTCCACCTCTTTAAATAGATCAGCTTTGTAAAAATCAGCATTGGTTATTGAGTTTTTTTCAGCATTATACTTAGCTCGTTCAATCAAGCCCAAGTCACCTTCTACACCAACGACATGTTTAGAATACTTAGCGATAGGTAGGGTGAAATTACCCAAGCCACAAAATAGGTCAATCAGTTCATCTTGATCATTAAGCGCCAACATTTCTAGAGCTAGGTTGATCATTTTTTGATTTAACTTAAAGTTAACCTGAGTAAAGTCAGTCGGTAAAAACTCCATAACAATATCATGATCAGGATGTGAATAAGTCAATACTGCGGGCTTATCTAGAGGTTTAACCGTATCTGCACCACCACTTTGAGTATAGAAAGTAACGTTTAATTCATTAGCACAATCTAGCAATATTTGCTCATCTTGATCGCTAAGTGGCTCCAAATGACGCAAAATTAATACTGTACTATTTTCAGCTACAGCTACCTCAAGTTGTGGCACTTGCGATTTAATGGAAAGCTTGCCAATGCATTCGGCCAGCATTTCAAGATTGTCGCCTAAAGAGGGGTGTAGCACCTCACAACGACTCATGTTGGTAATGAAACCAGATTTCTTTTCTCTGAAACCGACTAAAACTTTTTCTTTCTTGGCAACATAACGAACGCCCAATCTGGCTTTACGTCGATAGCCCCAGCTTTGTTCTTGTAGCGGATCAAGCCAGTGTTTTGGTGCAACTTTAGCTTGGCCAGAAAATGCATCTTTTAACCATTCTGCTTTAGCCTGGATTTGGTCTTCACTAGACAAGTGTTGAAATGAACAGCCACCACAAACACCAAACACTTCACATTTGGGCTTGATTCTATTTTCAGCAGGTTTTAGCACCTCAATTACATCAGCTTCTTCAAACTTTGCACGAGAAAAGGTGCGGTCTGCCCGCACTGTTTCACCGGGCAAGGCACCACTCACAAAGATAACTTTTTCTTCCAAATGTGCAATGCCTCGACCTTCATGTGACAATGATTCAATGTCTAATTCGTAAGTTTTGGCCTTTGGCTTTCTTCTTCTACCCATGATGCTCTTTGGCTAATTAATTGGTCTGATTATCCAATAATTCCACCCAATGTTTAACGGGAATTTCACTGTCTTTTTGTAAATGCATTAAACAGCCAATATTTGCCGTTACAATCATCTCTGGATTGGAAGCTTTAAGATTATTGATTTTATTAGTCTTAAGCCGTTTTGAAAGATCCGGCTGGAAAATTGAATACGTGCCTGCCGAGCCACAACATAAGTGAGAATCTTTAACGGCAGCTGGCGAATAGCCCAGAGAGTCTAGAATTGAATTCACCAGTCCTGCTAATTTTTGACCATGTTGGAGTGTACAAGGCTCATGATATGAAATATTGGCTTGCTCCAATTTAAGCTTAGACAAATCTTTATCAATTAAAAACTCAGCAATATCTTGGGTTTTGTTAGAGATTTCTTGTGCTTTTTGATAGTAATCATCTCCCTGTGAAAATATAGAAGCATAGTCTTTCACCATTAGTCCGCAACCACTAGCACTAGAAATAATCGTATCGACATCAAACTCTAGCCACGTATCAATATTCGATTTAATTTTGATCAGTGCATCATGTTCAGCGCTAAGATGTTGATCTACTGCACCACAACATTGTTTTTGTGGGGTTTCAATAGCCTCAAAACCCAATTTTGCCAAAATATTCTTAATGCTATGATTGATATTAGGCGCAAGAACAGGCTGCACACAGCCTCCTAATAGTAAAACTTTTTTACTATTAGAGATTGGCTTAACAGCTTTGCCTTGTTTTTTTGAATGTCTAGAAATATACCCAATTGGATTAAAAAGAACTGGCGTGGTTAATAGTTTACGTATTGAATAACGCATCGCCTTTTGCCATACTGGTCGTTTTTGTTCAACAAATTCTCTGCCGATATCGATCAATTTCCCATATTTAACGCCTGAGGGGCAGGTAGTTTCACAAGCTCTACAAGTAAGGCAACGATCTAAGTGCTTAATACTTTCACCAGAAAAATGATTTTTCTCAAGAGAAGATTTGATCAGATAAATACGTCCACGTGGAGAGTCGAGCTCTGAACCAAGTAATTGATATGTAGGGCAAGTAGCCAAGCAGAACCCACAATGCACACATTTTCTAATAATTTCATTTGCTTTAAAATTAGCAATCTGATTTGTTTGCATTAATTAAATATTCCTCTTGGATCGAATACTGTTTTTAGTCGACTTTCGATTGTCTCACGCAGCGCTGAACGCTCAACTGTTTTAATTCGAGACTTAAGCTCGCCCACATAATGACGTGGCATTACTTTAAAACTAATTTGAGTAACAACAGCCAATTGACCTTTTGAACCAATCAGCATTCTGGCGACGTCATAACCAGCTACATTTTTCATCACTTGACCGCCAAAATTTAACAATTCACCCGAACCATCAATAATCTGCACTCCAAGAACGCTGTCAGACAAATCTTGCGCACCATTAGCATAAGCAGCGCCAATACTTTGCTCTTGGTTTTCAACATAAAATGGCAACACTTGATCATTTTTAGCAAGCACCTTACAAATTTCGGCAATGGGCGTACTAGCCTTAACCGTAATAACCAACTCTTCTGAGAAATACTCCTCAACACCCATATGATTCAACCAGCTACTAGTAATATGAAGACTGCTGGATGATTTAATTTCTTCTTGTAACTTTGAAAGGTTATCTGACATTAGAATCGCTCCAGTTCAGGATGAGGCAGTTGTCCATGATGAACATGCATCGAGCCCAACTCTGCGCATCTGTGCAATTCAGGAATTGCTTTGCCAGGATTGAGTAATAATTCTGGATCAAACACAGCTTTAATCTGATGGAAAATCTCTAATTCTTTATCATTGAACTGATGACACATGGCATCTAACTTTTCAACACCAACACCATGTTCGCCTGTAATACTGCCGCCCATGTCTACACTTAATCTTAAAATTTCAGTGCCAAATTCTTCAGTTCTTTCCAGTTCACCTGGAATATTTGCATCATACAAAATTAGAGGATGCAGGTTGCCATCACCCGCATGAAAAACATTGGCCACTCTAAGTTTATATTTTTTAGATAACGTGTTAATTTTTTCTAGCATATCAGCTAAATGACGCCTTGGAATTGTACCATCCATACAATAATAGTCAGGAGACAGTCGCCCTACAGCAGGAAAGGCAGACTTGCGACCTTTCCATAAATCCAAGCGCTCTTTTTCGTTGTTTGATACTCTAATGCTAGATGCGGATGATAAAACTTTTAAAACTACCTCAAGCTCAGCCTGAACTTCAGACTCTGAGCCATCTAATTCACACAATAATAACGCCTGCGCATCTAGTGGATAACCCACTTTAGCAAAGCCTTCTGCAGCTTCAATGGCGAAACTATCCATCATTTCAAGACCTGCCGGAATAATGCCTGCCTTAATAATTTCAGCCACTGAATTGGCACAATTACGCACCGAGTCAAATCCAGCCATTACTACTCTGGCTAATTTAGGCGTTCGGGTTAGCTTAACTGTAATTTCTACAATAACGCCTAGCAAACCTTCAGATCCATTCATGACTGCTAACAAGCCAAGTCCTTGATCATCTCTAGATAAAACCAACTCTTCGCCATCAATGGTTAATATTTTAACCGCCTCAACATTATGCACAGTCAAACCATACTTTAAACAATGTACACCGC
>JAOJBP010000010.1 GCA_028228555.1 Candidatus Thioglobus sp.
TAAAAATACAAAAAACATAGATCTTAATATCTAATTTTAAATATTAAGAAATTATTATATTGATTATTAAAGGTATTTAATATGACAAACTCAACAGAGAAACTTTCTGGACGTGAGAGGTCGATTCTTAGACGTCAGCAAATGTCTAAAACAGGTTCAGCCGGTATGAAAAAAGCTGGTCAAGTGAAACCTCGAGGACGACAATCAGCTGTAGTGATAAATCCGAATGCTGGTCAAGCAATTCAGTCAAATGCAGCTGCAGAAAATACTACAGATAACGAATCTAATAACATAAATACTCAAGTGTTAGAAAATGGTCATTTTGAGTATTGTTGTGATGATTGCAAGGAAAAGGATTTAAAAGAAACATGCTCTCCTTGCGATCAAAAACAATCCGCACAAGATGGCGATGTTAAAATAGATGAGATTTGTGAGTTAGTTGATTCCGGCACATCAAATGCAAGTACTTCTGTTAGAGCTTTTTGTAGAGATAGACGAAGACAAATGTCTAAAACTGGAAAACAAGCATTACCAGGTAAGATTGGTAGAGAAGCAAGGAGATCTAGAGTTAACAATAATAAAAACTCTATGTCAGGCCGTGATTTAGCTAAAATTAATCGTGAAGAAAGGTGTACAGTTGGTCGTGGTAATAAAGAAGCTTGTCGCCCAAGTGGTAGAATTAGACCAGGTTCTGCACCATCTAAGGTCGAACTAGGTACTACACTAGCAGGACAATCTGTTAGTGGAACACAGGTCGAGCAAACAGAAAAAATTACAGGTAATGAAGTAGGTGGTTGTAGAGCAATTACAGGTACTGAATACATAGGTACTGAACAATTTACACAATTATGTTCAACAACACCTAAAGCTAATGAGCCTAAGGTTGGTAAAACTCAAACTACAAAAGGCCAGACAATGACTGGTACTTTAGTTGAGGCTACTTCTGAAATTACAGGTACAGAATCGGGCTCATGTAAAGTAATCACGGGTAATGAGTATCTAGGTTATGATCATTATTCAAATGCATGCGATAATACAAATGCTGTTTCATCGCACCATAAGGTAATGTCAACACCATCAAAAAAAAATTTAGCAATAACTGGAGCAGACGAAGCTAGAGCCAATTCAACAACCGGTTCAGAATCAGGAGCTGGTCATGCAATTACAGGCTCTGATTATTCAACAGCACCTTTTAGTCGCTCAAATGCTGGCGCTACAAAAGTTGATGTTAACCATACAAATAAAGGCTCTGTAATATCTGGCGGTGAATTATCATCTCCACTTGCGGTTACTGGTGATGCTCAAGATTCATGTGAAAGAGTTACTGGCACTGAATATGTATCCAATGAAAGATTTGTATCTAATTGTGGTACTCAGGCTCCATTGACGCCAAGTAAAGTGTCTGTTGACAATACTCAAAAGGGTATGGCTATTTCAGGCAATATGATGGATAGAGATGAGAAAGTAACAGGCAATGAACCTGGTACATGTCAGCGTGTATCTGGAAGTCAGTATGATAGTTCTGCAAATAGAGGAGTATGTGACCAGCGTTCAGATAAAGTAAATCAAACGCACACTATTACTGGTAATCGTGTTTCTGGTAGCGAGGTTAGTGGCTCCCCAAAGCTAACAGGTGACGACTATGGCATGTGCCTGGGCGTCACCGGTAATGAGTACGTTAGCAAGGAAAGCTTTGAGCAAAGGTGTTCTTTTGTTCCGATGGCAGCTAAGTATAAAGAAACAGTGAGTCATACTTGGAATGATCAACAAGTTTCTGGCGTCCAATTAAGTCAATCTGAAATAGTGACGGGTGACGAAGTTGGAAGTTGTAGTCTAATCTCTGGAAGCAGTTATAGGTCTAGAGAAGAAATGAGCAAGTTTTGTGATACGTCAGCAGTAGCTGCAAGTGAGCAAAAAATGAGAAAAACACATACAATGCAATCAATTAGTGGAAACACACCTTCTGAAGATAAGAGATTTTCAGGCAACTTTAATAAAGGGTTTGGACAGTCAATTAGTGGTACCCCTTATTTGAAAGATCATAATAAATCTGAACAGTTTGATGCAAATTTCTCTGTTCAGACACCAGCAAGATCTGCTTTTGAGAATAATTCTGAACGAGTTCATGATAGTGTATTTGGAGTAAATTCAAGAATTACAGGTGCTATGTCTAAATCACAAGGTGTGATGACTGGTACGCCAGAATTTAGACATCCATTAGAAGAGGTTCAGCAACAAGTTGTCCTTTCTCCAACTGAACCTACAAAAGTGGTAACTGGCGAAGGTAATGAAACTGGAACAGATGTTACTGGCGATAATTGGTCGCGTAGTGGTCAAATTACTGGCACTGAAGGTATGTTCTCTTCAAATAGAAATGATACGCAAAAGGGCAATCCAAATAATGATCATAAAATTGGTGCCCATGCATTAAGAGATAAAGAGGTTGTTGCTATTGAAGGCCCTAAAATTACTAATGGTAGCGGCGCTGGAAATGATTCAGATAGTAGCTCTTCAAGAGTAACCTTATCTGGTGGCGCACGCGGTTAATTTTGCAACATGAATACTAGAGATGCTTATAAAATTAGAGCCACTCGTGGTTCTAATTCTTATAAAAAGGCGCCAATAGGAATGGCTCAAGTTAGCTCTAAGACTAATACTAAAACTGAGAAATTAAATAGTCAGGATTATAGTATTGGGTCAAAGACGCCAATGGATTTAAATTCTGTTTGTGAATCCCTTCCTGAACGCTCTTGTAGGCATCCTTTGACTAATATGAGGCAGAATGCTCATTTAGCTAGATGTGAGGAGTCCATTAAAGTTCGCTTTGATTCGATTACACCAGTTCTAAAAAAACTTGCGAATTTACAACATGAGAGTGATTTTGTTTCTAAGGCAGACTCTATCACCTCAAGTGAACTAGGTTTTAATTTTCCTATTGAATTATTAGAGTCTGCATGGGTTGATGGTTTAAACATGAAGGCTTTATACGCTAAAGCTGTTTTTAATGCGTTGAATAGTTCAATTGCTCAGTTTTCAGATGATTTAGGTCGAAATGTAGACTTAAAAGTAGATGCTAATAGTTTCTTCTTAGACTGTGGCTATCACAGTGTTGATATCACACCTTGTTCTGATGGTCGCCTCAAAGGTCTTGCTAAATATATTTTGCGCTTGCCTTTATCGGCAATTACTGTTCGTAATTCCTATGCTGGTGCATTATTTAATGTTGAATCCAATGTGCGTGATTGGGAAAAAATCGAACTAGATAGGTTAAGAAATGGTAAAGTTCTAGACGATGGGAATGCTTATTTAAAGATTGTTGTATATCATAGGAGTGGCTCTGATCCTTCGCATCAAGGATGTGCCGCTCATGGTAGTAACGATAAGGTATCTGCTGAAGCAGGATTAGAAAAGTTAACAGAATTTCGTGAAGCAATTGAAAACACTTATTGTTGTGGATCGGCTATTGATATCTTGTTAATTGGCGTTGATACTGATAATGATTCGATTCGTGTACATGTGCCTGATTCAGCCGGCAACATAAGTGTACATAGGTATGTTGATACATCTGAGCTGTATAACGAAACACTGTCAATGAGTATTGATCAGGCTAGAGTCAAGTTATACAATGCTATTGACATTTGTAGTGATATTACAGGATGGGGGCAAGGGGCTGGAAGACCAGCTGAAGGCATGAGAAAAGTCGTTGCTAACTTGCTTGAATATAATTTATCTCAGATTGAATATGTTGCTGATTTATACGGCGGCATGTATCCAGATATTGGCCATGCCGAACGCTATATTAGCGTGGGTAATGGCTTTCAAGAAATTCAATTGCGTAATATTGCCTATTTTGCGCATTTAGACACTGTTGAAGAGGGTTCAGCAGATTTAGATATCGGTATTAAAATATTTACAGGTCTGAATCTCAATAAAGGATTGCCAGCGCCTATAGCAATTCATTATCGTTATGATTCTAAAGTACCTGGGTCAAGAAAAAGAATGATAGAGAAATGTTATCGTGTAAAAAATGCAATAATAAACAGATACAAACAATTGGCTGAAAATAATAATTTATATTTTCAAATTAGCATTCAAGATCTACCACTAGGTAGTAGTCTTGAAATTATAAGTGAGGAAGCGTAATGAGAATAATGCAAGTAGAAAAAACTCTTGTCTCAACCAATCGTATTCAAAATTTAGGTTTAAGACCTTTGCTTGTTGTACGAGACAAGCCTAATGGAATACCATTAGTGGCAGTAGATGCTGTTGGCTGTATTCCAGGAGATTGGGTAATTTGTGTTGGAAGCTCAGCAGCACGAGAGTCAGCAGGAAGCAAGGAATATCCAAGTGATTTAACAATAGTCGGTATTATCGATTATTGGGATAATGACAAACAAGGATAGACGACTAACATGGAGATAATGCAAGTCCAAGAAGATCTTGTTTGTACTCGATCAGTTAATCAGCTTGAAGGTATTTCATTAAGAGTAATGAAGGATCTTAAGGGTAAGACTTGGTGTGCCTCTGACCCGGTTGGTGTTGGTGCAGGAAAGTGGGTCGTAACTACAAGTGGTTCGGCTGCTAGATGGGCAATGCCGAGCTATGATTCAGCGACAGATTTAACAATTGTTGGGATTATTGATCAATGGGAATGGCCGGAGCCAAAGGAGTAATATTATGAGCAATGTAACAGGAATCGCATTAGGTATGATCGAGACTAGAGGTCTTGTACCTGCTATTGAAGCAGCGGATGCTATGACTAAAGCGGCTGAAGTTCGTTTAGTTGGACGTCAGTTCGTTGGTGGTGGTTATGTAACTGTATTAGTACGTGGTGAAACTGGTGCGGTAAACGCAGCAGTTCGTGCTGGTGCTGACGCATGTGAGCGTGTAGGTGATGGTCTGGTAGCTGCCCACATTATTGCGCGTGTTCACGGTGAAGTTGAGACTATTTTAAGTGCGGTAACTCCTAACGCTCTTTGATTCTATGCTGGCCAATTCAAAACTTAGTTGGTATTTGAGGCGAGGGTTAGAGCATGAAATGTCAGCTATTCAGTATTATACAACGCAATTTAATTTGTGCAAAATTTGGGGGCTAGAATCTGCGGCATCAAAGTTTGAGGAAGAAGCGAAAGAAGAATTTGAGCATGCGTCTAGACTTATTAATTTTATGCTTAAGTTGGGTTTGACAGCATCTGCTACGCAATTAAAATCAATACCAAAGACGAAGACGTTAAAAGAAATATTAATCGTAGATTGGCATCTAGAAAAAGAAGTGATTGAGTTGTATAAGGACGCTAGTGTGTTTTGTCAAAACCAAGGATTGCTAGAGGCGTATGAGTTGTTTTACGCATTGCTTCAAGAAGAATTAAGTCACTTAAATTCTATTGAAAAATGGATTACTAAATTAAATAAATAATAATTATGGAAGCTTCAGTCAAACAATTAATAGATCAAATTTCTGGTTCGGGCTGGAAAGTTCAAAAGCGTGCTTTGGTTATGACCAAACGTTACGATTATGCTAACTATGATGATATGCGTGATTTTTTAGATGATTTGCAAGAACTTTCAGAAAAAGATGGTTTTTATCCAGATTTAACTTTTAGTCGGACGCATGCGAACGTTTCGATCAAATCAAGGGAGGATGATAAGTTTACTGAAGTTGATTTTGACTTTCCTAAAAAAGTAGATTTATTGGCCAAAAAAGCTATAACAGTTATCGAAGGGGGATAAGGTGGCAAAATTAAAAATTGCAGTAGCAAATCTTAAGGGAGGTTGTGGAAAATCAACCCTATCTTTAAATTTAGCTTCTGGTTTAATGTCTAGAGGTAGTTCAGCTTTATTAGATGCTGATCCTCAGGGCACATTAGAGCATTGGGTAAAGAGTTCAGATGATGGCATGCCTAATGTTTTTAACGCTTCTAAGGATGTCGAACAAGCAATAATAGATACCGAAGATGATTTCGATTTTATTGTTGTAGATTGTCCACCAAGCCTAGAAAGCGGCCATACTAAAAAAGTGTTACAAATGGTTGATCTTTTATTGATACCAGTTTTGCCATCCCCTCCAGATCTCTGGAGTAGTGTGCATATGGTTGATGCTGTCAAAGAAGCGCAAAAAAACAATACTAATTTGAAATCCTATCTTGTCCGTAATCAGGTTGAGAGTAGAAGTGCACTTTCTAAAGCCATGAAGCAAGCGATAGAGTTCTGTGGATTACCTGCACTTAAAAGTTCATTGAGTAGGCGAGCCTCATATCGATGGGCTGCTTTAGAAGGTATTAGTGTGTATCAATTTGGTGCTCGTGGTGCAACAGCTGTTGATGATATAGAAGCGGTAATTAAAGAAGTAGTAAAAGTAAAATAGTAGTTCAATTAACTATTATTAAATATAAGGAGTGTTTTATGAGTTCATTAGAAGATAAATTATTAGAAAGTATTAATAAGTCCGATAAGGTTGTTAATGTAGCTAAAAAACCTGCAGCTAAAAAACCTGCAGCTAAAAAACCTGCAGCTAAAAAACCTGCAGCTAAAAAACCTGCAGCTAAAAAACCTGCAGCTAAAAAACCTGCAGCTAAAAAACCTGTAGCCAAAAATCCTACAGTTAAACTTGCGAGTGAGTCGCAACGCGTTTGGCCAGATTAATATAACTTTAATCAAGCCTATTATATATGTCAGTTCAATTATCAGATTTTGAAGGCCTTTTAGAAGAGCTAGGTGATCAGTCAGCTGAGATATTGGAGGCTAATTGGCACGAAGCAACGCGGGTTTTTACTCCGCGAGGTTTGCAATCTTATCTTGATGCCGCCGTTGGATTAAAGTCACTAGGTCGCGGAGTTGACTTAGTTATTTCATTTATTGAAAGTGCTCCTATTGTAGCTAAAGAAATCGGCGAGCAGGCGGTTCCAGATTTACACTCTGTTGCCATTAAAATGTATTCCAGAACTAGCTCAGAAGTTATCGCGTTGGTGTTTTCTACAGCTCCAATTGCTGCTAATCGACTTGGTGAAATCGACTTATTTAAGGCTTATTTGGGCTTATTAAATAATTTGGTCGCCAAGGCTCCACGAGCCATCAGACCTTTCTTAAAAAACCTTGATGTTTTACTTGGACAATTGACTCTTGGGGGTTTGAGGCGCTGGACTACTTGGGGTGTATCGGCCTATCGTGATGATTTTGATGCTCAAATTGAATATTTTAGTCTGGAAAGCGAGCAAGCCAAGGCGATTTTAAAGCAAGAGCAAAGAGGCGTTCTTTTTGTTAATATTCAACGCAGGTTGAACATGTATCTTAGATCTTTATGGGGCCGTGATTTTTTTATCCGACCAACTTCTGGTGATTATGAAACTCGTGAGGGTTATCGTCCATATATTGAACATTATTTTATTCACCTTCCTGATGCTTTTGATGACTTCAAGCCATCAGAGGATGCCGATAAAGACTCAATTGTTCCCGGTATGGATGTGTATCGGGCAAGTTCTGCTCATGCAGCAGCGCATATTGTTTTTTCACCTTATGATGAAAATGGTGCTGAAGAGTTAAGTAATTTACAAAGACTCATGATTGGTGTTATTGAAGATGCTCGCGTAGAGCAGTTATCTGTTGAAAAGTTCCCAGGAATGAAGCAGTTGTGGATTAAGCTTCTACCGGCAGATGTAAATTTGAATGACGGACTTCAGCCTATTTTGGACCGAATGGCTAGAGCGCTACTAGATGATTCGTATAAAGATGATCACTTTTTAGTAGTTGATGCAAGAAAGCAATTTTTTGCAGCTCAAGATCGAATATTAGATGCAGAAATATCTAGAGAAATAGGTCTTAATTTATCTCAGCAGATTCTTAATTCAGACATTGTCCTTAATTCCAGTAATGATAAATACAGTAATATCTATCGTGATGATAATCGCTGTTTATGGCAATCACCAGATTATATTGAAGAAGGACATGAGCTTTTACCGGGCGAAGTTCAACAGGTTCGTAAATATGTCAGTTTAATGGAGATGGTTAATGCGGTCGAAGTGCCTAATGCAGGCGATGATGCGCAAGAAATATGGGTACTGAATACAGAATTTTTCCCTTATGAAGATAATGGCATCTCTTGGAATGAAATGGAGGGTAAAGAGCCTATTTCTTCCCCTGTTCATTATCACGAGTGGGATTATCAAACACAATTAGAAAGGCCAGGTTGGGTGACATTGTTAGAGAAACGACCTAAATCTGGAGATACTGAAGTTATTGATGAAATTTTAGAACGCCACAAGCCACTTGTTAGGCGTCTTAAAGCACTTATTGAGGCAGTTCAGCCGCAAGGTTTGGTCAGACAAAGAAAAGTTGAAGATGGGGATGAAATCGATCTTAACGAAGCAATCAATGCTATGATCGATATTCGTCGTGGAGTGCAACCAGATCCACGTATTGGAATCCGCACAACATTACAAATTAGAGATCTTTCAGTGATACTTTTGGTTGATCTGTCTGAGTCAACTAACGATCCACTCCCAGCAGCTAAATCAAATTTTTCTGTTAATCTTGATAAAAAAATAAAATCAGAATCGGATTTAAAAGAAGATAATCAGCCAACAATTTTAGACTTGTCTCGTGAAGCGGCAGCTTTGATGGCAGATGCTATGGATAAAATTGGAGACCCGTTTGCAATTCATGGTTTTGATTCGAATGGACGACATGATGTGGAATATTATCGTTTCAAAGATTTTGATGAGGATTATGATGATAAGGCTAAAGCTCATCTAGCTGGAATGACGGGCCAATTATCCACCAGAATGGGTGCGGCAATACGTCATGCAGGGTCTTTATTGAATGAGCGCGGAACCAGTAAGAAAATATTGTTTTTGTTAACTGATGGTGAGCCAGCAGATAATGATGAAAACGATCCTCAATATTTACGTTTTGATACGAAGCGTGCTGTTGAAGAACTGGCAAGAGAAGGTGTTAATACCTTTTGCTTAACGCTTGATCCACATGCTGATGAATATGTCTCAAGAATATTTGGTGCACAGAATTTTCTGATATTGGATGATGTTGCTCGGTTGCCAGAAAAGCTTCCAGAGTTATATTTATCGTTAACAAAATAAACATTTAAGTAAAAAAATATCTGGTTTTTAATATAAATTAATTTAAAGGAAGAGAAATGATAGACATAAGTAAATATATGATAACCGAAGAGCCTTATTATCATAAAGTTGGGCAAGAAGTTGAGCGTTATGAAGCGGCGTATTCTGCCAGAATGCCTGTTCTGATTAAGGGTCCAACAGGTTGTGGTAAGTCAAGATTTGTTGAATATATGGCTTGGAAGCTGCAAAAACCTTTGATCAGCGTTGCATGTAATGAAGATATGACCGCATCAGATTTAGTAGGGCGTTTTCTTCTTGATGCTAATGGTACGCAGTGGCAAGATGGTCCATTAACTATCGCGGCACGTATTGGTGCTATTTGTTACCTTGATGAAATTGTTGAAGCGCGCCAAGATACAACGGTTGTTATCCACCCTTTGACTGATCATCGTCGTCAATTACCGCTTGAGAAAAAAGGTGAGCAAGTTGATGCGCATCCAGATTTTCAAATGGTTATTTCATACAATCCAGGCTACCAATCAATGATGAAAGATTTAAAACAATCTACTAAACAACGTTTTGGTGGAATGTCTTTTGATTACCCGCCTAGTGAAATGGAGGTTTCTATTGTTGCACATGAAACTGGAATTGACAAAGAAACAGCTGAAAAATTAGTGCAGGTGGCACAACGTTCACGTAATTTAAAAGGCCATGGGCTTGATGAAGGTATGTCTACTCGTTTATTGATTTATGCAGGTCAGTTGATTTCTAAAGGTATTAAGCCAGCTGATGCTTGTCATATGGCACTTGTTGAGCCTTTAACTGATGATATTGATATGAGAGATACGCTCAATGCTGCTGTGGGAACTTTTTTTGCCTAGTGAATATAATACAAAATTATAGGTAGTTTGAAAAATGGATAAGTTTTATGGATGAAAATAATAAAATATTAACAGATAGTCACTCCCCAGAGAATCATGGATCTGCGGCATTCAGAAAAGAGTATGCTTTGGCAGATCTACAAGCTGGCGTTGTTACTGCAACTATGGCCATTCCGCTTTCGATCGGTATTGCGTTAATGTCAGACTACCCAATTCAAGTGGGCTTGGCTACCGTGGCCTTTGCTTCTCTAGTTGGGTTTTTATTTGCTTGGTTTCGTCCTGGAAACTATATCGGTGCGCCAGGAATTGCTGCAGGTTTGGCACCAATTCTTGCCTTAGGTGTTGTAGAGTTTGGCATACAAAATATGGCATTTATTATCTTTTTAACTTCCACTTTCCAAGCTATTATCTGGAAGTTTAATTGGCAAAGGTATCTATTAGTTGCTGTCCCAACCTATTTGGTGGAAGGCTTATTGGCTGGAATAGGGTTAAAGATCGCATTAAAATTTATGCCATTTCTTTGGATGTTGCCTACAGGAACAGATGCTAGCGAGGTGTTTTGGAATGCAGATAGAATTAATGTGATGACTTTATCAGGCATTGGCATTGTTTTATTTGGCGTGTTATTTTACAAATTCAAACGCACAAAGCCTGCTATACCATATTTTGCCTTGATTACTTTTGGGCTTGTTGCTGCGATTTTTGTAGAGGTTAATATGCTAATAGTAGAAGATGTAGACTTGAAATTAGCTTTGCCTATTCCTGATTTTGACTCTTGGTCGATGTGGGTATATGCAGCATTTTTTGCATTTATTCTTGCAGTTGTTGATGTCATTGAGCAGGTGATGAGTAATGCCGCTATTGAAAAAATAGACCCTCTAAAACGTCCATGCAATAGCAATAATAGTTTACTGTCTATCTGGGCGGCTAATATGGGTGCCAGTTTTTTTGGAGGTATGACAAACTTAGATGGGCTTGCTAAAAGCTCAACAAACGGCTTAGCAGGCGCATACACTAAACTTTCTGTCTTGGTAATTGGCGTACTAATTACTTTCTTTATATTTAATTCTCAATATCTACAATACTTACCTTATTTTTCATTAGCAATTATTATGGTATTTGTTGGTATTAAAATGATTCTTGGCTTGATTCACGTTGCTGTTCATGGTGAGTACGCATTTTTATTGGGCTCATTATGTGCAATTCTTGTATTTTATATAGGAATTTTTGAGGGGCTGTTAGTGACCTTGGCATTGCATGCTGTGATCCATTTAGTTATTTTTACTGTTATTGAGAAAATGCAACCTTCAAGTGTTGTTAAACGTTATTTTGAACGTTTTAAAGATAGGGATTCTGACATTAATTGATAGATTTTTGACTCTTATAGTAACTGCTTAATACCTCTACTTACAAAAATTCTAGGTTTTAGAGTATTCGTATATAATAATATTTTTATAAATAAAACTAACGGCATTAATGCTTATTTGCTATTAACTCGTTATCTCACTGACTGATTAAACAAAAATAATGAACAAATTTACCAAGTTTCTTCCTTTTTTAGATTGGCTGCATGAACTTAAAGATTTTAATGTTTTGAGGGCTGATATGGTAGCTGGATTAACAGTTGCATTAGTGTTAGTACCCCAATCGATGGCTTACGCCCAACTAGCAGGATTGTCGCCACAATACGGACTCTATTCTTCATTCTTGCCAGTCATGATAGCCGCATTAATGGGATCGTCGCGTCAATTAGGTACTGGTCCTGTTGCGATTGTTTCATTATTAACCGCAGCAGCAATACCAATGGTAATTCCAGAAGGGGCTGATATGGTAACTTATGCGGCTTATGCTTCTTTGCTGGCATTAATGGTTGGTTTCTTTCGATTTGCCATGGGCGCATTAAAGCTTGGATTTGTTATTAATTTTTTATCTCATCCAGTTGTTGTTGGCTTTACTAATGCTGCTGCAATTATTATTGGAACATCACAACTTGATAAAATATTTGGCGTTTCAAAGGGCTTTGGAGAATATTCTTACGAACAAGTTTGGGGAACTGTTGTTAATGCAATTAATGATGCTCATCTTTTGACATTAGCGATTGCCATATTTGCTGCCAGTATTATTATTTTGATTAAAAAATATAAGCCTAAATTGCCAGGAGTGTTGATTGCCGTTGCGATTACGACATACACTTCCTATTTGATGGATTTTGGTAAATCGGTTGAAGAAGGTGGTTATGGTGTTGCTATTATTGGAGAGATTCCAGAAGGCTTACCTAGCTTTATTATGCCGGAATTTGACTTCTCAGCGATGAGTGGAATGATAGTTGTTGCCATTACTATTGCTCTGATTGGATTTATGGAGGCGATTGCAATTGCCAAGGTAATGCAAGCTAAAACAAAACAACGTTTGGATATTAATCAGGAATTAATGGGTCAAGGCCTAGCTAATTTTGCTTCTGGATTTTTTCAAGGCTACCCTATCTCAGGCTCTTTTTCGCGATCAGCAGTAAATATTTCAGCAGGTGCGGTGACAGGTTTTTCTTCAGTTTTTACTGCGATATTAGTTGGATTTACACTAGTGTGGCTTACACCATTGTTATATCATATTCCTCAGGCGGCATTGGCTGCTGTTATTATGACAGCAGTACTTAACTTGATTAAAATTGAACCAATCATACAGGCTTGGAAAGTTGAAAAGCATGACGCGTTAGTTGCGGTTGCTACTTTTGCCTTAACATTAATAGCTGCACCACATTTAGAAGACGGCATTCTGATTGGAATAATATTGTCATTGGGGCTATTCCTTTATCGCACGATGGAGCCAAGATTTACAGAGCTTTCTGCTCATGATGGCTCTAGTATGCTGGTTAATGCATTAGAAAATAAACTAGAAGGTTGTGAAGTAGTTTCTATTGTTAAATATTCAGGCTCGCTTTATTTTGCAAATGCAGGCTATTTTGAAGATAAGATTCTTGGTTTGATCGCATCAAAACAAAATTGCTTGAAATATATTATTGTTGATATGGCAGGAATTAATCGGATTGATGCAAGTGGCGAAGATATGTTGACCAGACTACTGAGTCGTTGTTCTTCTATTGGTGTTGAGATTTTATTTGCCCGTACTGAAGGTATTGAAAAAGTACTGGAACGAGCAGGCTTTATGGACAGATTTGGTGAAAACCGTTTTTATGATCGACGAACTGATGCACTTCGTTTTGCCTGGGGCGAGCTTGGTGATGAAGATGCCGCATTAAAAAGCCCTTTAAAACATTTAATTTCATAGTCTTTCTTCATTTAAATTTATTAAGAGATAAATTATGATTTATTGGAATAATGTCTAGCTCTATTGTTGTCACTGTTGTAGAATCACCTTTTTTCCCAGATTTTAGTGATTTGTATGATCATAAAGGTCTTTTGGAATCTCGAGTTGATAGCATTCGTAAAGCGATCTCTTTAATCAAAAAACAACCTGCAGCTTATATTGTGGTGGAATTTTTCTATGCTTATAGTACCAACTATAGTGGTATATATAAATCCAATATAGAGGTTTTATTGGTAAGTCTTCGTAAATACTCACCCAATACTAAAGTGATTGTTTTGTCTAAAAAATCAGAGATAAAGTTTATCAATGTTCTAGAGGCTGTTGATTATCCATTGCATGGTGTATTGCAACTTCCAACCTCACTGTCAAAAATGGAAGATTTGTTGGGATAAATCAAATTCAAAAAAAACCAGCCGATAAAGGCTGGTTTTAGTAGTTTGGTGGAGATGGCGGGGATCGAACCCGCGTCCGAAAACCTTCAAACAAAGAGTCTACATGCTTAGCTTGGTCAACTTGAGTTAGCCACTTACCACCCGACCATCAGGGATGTAAGAAGCGATTTCCGAAAGTTTTAACCGAATCATTTGGAACAAATAATCCTAGCGAGTCTGTGAGCGACCGCTACCCAAGAAGTACAGACAACCTCAAGGGAGCGGCTAGCTATGCAGCTAGAGCGTAGTTGTTTTCGTTTGCAACTATGTTTTTAAAGCATATTTTAACGAGTTATCTTTATCCTCGGCATGCGTCCTTGAGATCCAACTCCTCGTCGAAGCCATGTCATCCCCTGGAAAATGTATTATAACAGTATTTTATGTAATCGTTACTCTTGCAAACTTACGTTTGCCAACTTGATAGGTCGCTGTGCCTATTTTTGGCTCTAGATTTCTATCAATAATTTTTTCACCTTCAATTTTGGCAGCACCTTCTTTGATCATTCTAAAGGCATCAGAGGTTGAGTTGACTAGCCCAGATTCTTTGAGAAGGTTGGCAATTTTAATACCAGCATCAAAGCTAAATTCTGGCATTTCATCAGGCACTTTGTTTTTAGCAAAACGATTAATAAAATTTTGTTGCGCTTTTTTTGCAGATTCACTACTATGAAACCTTGTGATAATTTCCTCTGCTAAGCGGAATTTTATGTTTCTAGGGTTTTCACCATTCTCAATTTCAACCTTCCAAGAAGCGATCGTTTCAAGTGTCTCGAAGCTTAGTAATTCAAGGTAGCGCCACATTAGATCATCGGAAATCGACATGAGTTTTCCAAACATGTCATCTGGCGCATCATCGATACCAATGTAGTTATCAAGTGATTTCGACATTTTTTGAACGCCATCTAAACCTTCTAAAATTGGCATGGTGAGAATAACTTGTGGTTCCATGCCAGCTTGTTTTTGCAGTTCACGCCCCATCAAGAGGTTAAACTTTTGATCTGTGCCACCGAGCTCAATATCTGACTCTAATGCAACGGAATCATAGCCTTGTATTAAAGGATATAGAAACTCATGGATAGAAATACTCTTGCCAGATTTATAACGCTTGGAAAAATCATCACGTTCTAGCATTCTTGCCACTGTTTGTTGAGAAGCGAGCTGAATCATTTGTGCAGAACTCATTTTTCCCATCCACTCAGAGTTAAATACGACAGTGGTTTTTTCCTTGTCGAGAATTTTAAAAACCTGATCTTGATAAGTTTGAGAATTTTCAATAACCTGTTCTTGGGTGAGTGGCGGTCGAGTGGCACTTTTACCAGTAGGATCTCCAATCATGCCGGTGAAATCGCCAATTAAGAACAATATATCATGACCTAGATCTTGTAATTGTTTTAGTTTATTGATGAGAACTGTGTGCCCCAGATGAAGATCTGGTGCTGTTGGATCAAAGCCTGCCTTAATGCGCAAAGGCTTATTTTTTGTAAGTTTTTTCTTTAATTCGTCGAGTGGCAATATTTCATCAGTGCCACGCTCAAAAACAGCTAATGTATTTTCTGTATTCATTTTTTAAATTAGGTTTATTGTCTAATGTGACCGTCACCAAGGACGATGTATTTTTGCGAAGTTAGACCTTCAAGGCCAACTGGGCCACGAACGTGAAACTTATCAGTACTGATACCGATTTCAGCACCAAAGCCGTATTCAAAACCATCAGCAAAAGCTGTTGAAGCGTTAATCATGACGGATGCAGAATCAACCTCGGTAATAAAACGACGACCTGAGGTGTAATTTTCTGTAATGATAGATTCTGTATGACCTGAACCATGCTTCTCGATGTGATCAATAGCATCAGACATGGAGTTAACAATACGAATAGAAAGAATGGCATCTAAATACTCTGTATCCCAATCCTCAGTAGTTGCTGCGGTAATTTGCTTTGAAAATTCCATTGTACGTTCACAACCTCTAAGCTCAACACCCTTGAGAGCATATTCTGCAATAAGTTCTGGTAATACTTTGCCAGCAGCTGATGCATGGACTAGCAGTGTCTCCATAGCATTGCAAACTCCATAACGGCGAGTTTTGGCGTTAAAAGCAATTTTTATGGCTTTATCGGCATCTGCATCTTTATCAATATAGGTATGGCAAATACCATGAAGATGTTTGATGACTGGCACTGTAGCGCTTTCGCTAATAGCCTCGACTAAGCCTTTTCCGCCTCGTGGAATGATAGCATCAATATATTCAGACGCTTGAGTCAATGCATTCACTGCTGCACGGTCTGTTGTGTCAATCAATTGGACACAATGCTCATCTAAATTAGCATTAGCTAGACCTTGTTTAATACATTGATAAAGTGCCAGGTTAGAGTGAATGGCTTCTGATCCGCCGCGTAAAATAACACCATTACCAGATTTTAAACAAAGAGCAGCTGCATCAATAGTGACGTTTGGACGGGATTCATAAATAATACCCATAACACCTAAAGGCACTCGCATCTTTCCAACTTGGATGCCACTTGGGCGAAATTTTAAATCAGTGATCTCTCCTACTGGATCAGCCAATGCTGCAACCTGGCTAAGACTTTCAATAATTCCATCAATACGCTTGTCGTCGAGTATGAGCCTGTCAAGCAAAGCATCATCTAGTTGATTGTTTTTTCCTTCATTGACATCAAGCTGATTAGCCTTAAGAATATTCTTTCTATTTAAATTAATTTGCTCGGCAATATTTATAAGCGCACTATTTTTTGATTTAGTAGTCGCTTTACGTAAAGCTTTAGAGGCAATTCGTGCATTTGAACCTAGCGTGGTAATTAAGTTTTCTATTGAGCCCATTGATTTTTTCCAGCCAAATTTAATAAAAGAGTGTGAAGTTCATTCACTACATTGAGATTATCCATGCCTTTGATGGAGCGGTCAATACGTCCTAGTGATAATAATAGTTTTTGGAGACGCTGATATGGATGACGTTTTAATATATTGGTAATAATAGGCTTTCTTTTATTCCAAATACGGTGAGTTTGTAAAATAGAGTTAATGTCACTACCTTGGTGTATCTCAATTGACATGTTGATGATAGATTTCATTTCTCGATAAAGTGAGCTACTTAATTGGATCGGCATAGCGCTATTATTAAGTAATGTACTATAAATTTTATTTACCTGAATGGCATTGCCAAGTAAGGCTGCATCAATGAGCCCATAAATGGTATATTGAGATTGCTCTTGCGCCTGCGTGAGAAATTCTTGTGTATTTATTTGACCATCTGGATAAGTGATTTTTAGTTTTTGAATTTCCTGCATTGAAGCTAATAAGTTGCCTTCAGTAAAAAATGCAATACTTTGCGCCACTTCCTTGTTAGCTTCTAGCCCAATACTGGCCATATGATTACTGATCCAGCCAACTAAATGATCACTGGTTACTTCCCAGTGTTGTACGACACCACCAAATTGCTCAAGGGTTTTAAACCATTTACTTTTTTGCTGTGCCATATCGAGTTTTCCAGTAGAAATAACCAGCAGAATATCGCTCGGAATGTTGCTAGCCAATTCAGTTAAAGCTTTTGAGCCTTTAACACCAATTTTACCTGTTTTGAGTTTGCACTCAATAATGCGCTTAGGTGAGAATAAAGAGGTGTTGGCAATTTCAGCAGTGATAAGGCCCCAATCAAAATTACCATCGATTTCAAAGCTGGCTTTTTCGTCAAAGCCAGCTTTTTTCGCAGATGACAAGATGGCATCTAGGCTTTGTTCAATTAATAAAAACTCTGCACCAAAAACAAAGTAGAGCGACTCAAGCTTATTAGATAGTTGGGAATTAAGCGATTCTGGCTTAATTCGCATTGAGTTTTGAAAGTCTTCTAATTAATTTCTTGATCAGTGTATTTCGTAATTGGGTATATGACTCTTCAATCTGCAGTCTGTCTGCTTGTGATGAAGTAATTTTGCTCAAATGTAGGCTGGCTTTTAAATTCTGAGCTAGCAGAAGCTTTTGATTAGCGTTATAAACTTTAACAGGAACACTTAAATTCAATGTATAGCTATTGACAACATTGCCAGATGTATAAGAAGAGGTTTGTTGCTTTTGTACTTCTGGGCCTATCTGGATCGTCAGATTTTGATTTGCATTTTGGTTAAATCTTGTTTGCAGTTCACTGGCAAATACGTTAGATTTTTCACTAATAATAGATGCGTTTAATGGAGTATTTTTAATAGGCGTGTGAAAACCACAAGAACTTAATAAGGCAGTTGTAATAATAAGAACTGATAAATTGATTTTTGACATGGGAATAAGTGATTGACTTTATAGATGAATAATTATGACAGAATTTAATTTTTTTTGTTGAAGAACCTTGAAAAAACGCCAACAACCCATATTTAAATTATCGATAGGGTATATTTAACTTTCTTTTTTTATAATTTTAGTTTTCGTCATGTTTAAAAATTTATTGTTGTGGTTAGTTTTAGGTAGTGTTCTTACTTCGATTTTTAGTCAATTTGAAGCAAATGAGCAGAAAAGTGAAGTCACTTACTCTCAGTTTATTCAAAGTGTTAAACAAGGAGATGTTTCCGAAGTTACTATAGCTGGTAGTAATATTTCTGGAGTAGGCGCTGGCGGCAACCAATTTTCTACTTACTCACCTGGTGATTTAGGCCTGATGGGAGATTTGCTTGATAATGGCGTTAATGTAGTCGCTAAGCCACCTGAAAAAGATGGGTTTTTCAAGCAGTTGATTATTTCATTAGCTCCTATTCTATTGTTAATTGCAGTTATTCTTTACACTATGAAAGGAGCTGGCGGTGCTATGGGCGGTAAAAACCCAATGAGCTTCGGTAAATCTAAAGCGCGTTTAATTCCAAAAGACGAATCTAATACTACGTTTAAAGATGTAGCAGGTGTAGAAGAGGCTAAAGAGGATGTAGCAGAGTTGGTTGATTTCTTGTCTAATCCAGGAAAATTTACTAAAGTAGGCGGTAAAATTCCTAAAGGTGTTTTACTAATTGGCCCTCCTGGAACAGGTAAAACTCTTCTGGCTAAAGCTATTGCAGGCGAAGCAGACGTACCATTCTTCTTTATTTCTGGTTCTGACTTTGTTGAAATGTTTGTTGGTGTGGGCGCATCACGTGTACGTGATATGTTTGAACAAGCTAAGAAAAGTGCACCCTGTATTATTTTTATTGATGAAATCGATGCTGTTGGTCGTCAGCGTGGAGCTGGTATGGGCGGTGGTCATGATGAGCGTGAGCAAACATTAAACCAGATGCTTGTGGAAATGGATGGCTTTGAAGGTTCAGAAGGTATTATTGTTATTGCGGCAACTAACCGCCCTGATGTTCTTGATCCAGCGTTATTGCGCCCTGGACGATTTGATCGTCAAGTTATGGTAGGTTTGCCAGATATTAATGGCCGTGATGCAATTTTAAAAGTGCATATGCGTAAGCTTCCAATTGCTAAAAATGTAAAGTCTGCTAATATCGCTAAGGGCACCCCTGGTTTTTCAGGCGCAGATCTGGCTAATTTATGTAATGAAGCTGCTCTTATTGCTGCAGGTAAGAATAAAGAATTAGTGGGAATGCAAGAGTTTGAAAAAGCTAAAGATAAGCTTATGATGGGTGCTGAGCGTAAATCTATGGCAATGGATGAGGCTGAAAAAGAAATGACCGCTTATCATGAGGCGGGTCATGCGATTGTTGGACGTCTAGTGCCAGAACACGACCCAGTTTATAAAGTGAGTATCATTCCTAGAGGTAGAGCATTGGGTGTAACTATGTTCCTACCAGAAAAGGATAGCTATAGTATTTCTAGGCGCAAGTTGAATTCACAAGTAGCCTCTTTATTTGGTGGACGAATTGCCGAAGAATTAATTTATGGTAAAGATTCCGTTACTACTGGTGCCAGTAATGATATTGAGCGTGCGACAGAAATTGCACATAAGATGGTTAAGCAATGGGGCATGTCAGATAAACTTGGTCCAATGGCTTATGGTGAAGATGATGGTGAAGTATTCTTAGGTAAGCAAGTTACCAAGCATAAGCATATCTCAGAAGACACTTTTAAAGTGATTGATAATGAGATTCGTGCTATTATTGATAATAATTATGCGATTGCTACTAAAATTTTAGAAGATAACAAAGATATTCTGATTGAAATGACTAAGGCGCTAATGGAGTTTGAGACCATTGATAAAGATCAAATCGATGATCTTATGGAACGTAAGCCAATTCGTGAAGCAGCAGTCGTTATTGATTCGGATATCGTTTCTACTGAATTAGGTTCTGGCATTGAGCCGGATGATACAAATGATTCTGAAGAGAAACCTCTTGATGGTAACCTTAAAATCGTATAAGTATAGTTTTTAGTCATTATGGCTATTCAAAAAACTCAAACTTTAATCATGGGCATACTCAATGTAACGCCTGATTCTTTTTTTGATGGCGGCAAATACGTTGATTCTAAGGATGCAATTGCTAATGCTTTAGATCTGATCGAACAAGGTGCAGATATTATCGATATTGGTGGTGAGTCAACGCGCCCTGGTGCAAAATCAGTGAGTG
Source organism: Candidatus Thioglobus sp. (assembly GCA_028228555.1). Taxonomy (NCBI): domain Bacteria; kingdom Pseudomonadati; phylum Pseudomonadota; class Gammaproteobacteria; family Pseudothioglobaceae (SeqCode); genus Candidatus Thioglobus; species Candidatus Thioglobus sp. The sequence continues at coordinate 20,261 of JAOJBP010000010.1, forward strand.
AAGCTGATGAAATCGAGCGTGTCATACCTGTTATTAAGGCGCTATCATCTAAAACTAAAACACTTATCTCAATTGACACCTCAAAGCCCCAAGTGATGAAACTAGCGGTAGAGGCAGGCGCAAGTCTGATCAATGATGTCAATGCTTTGCAGGCTAATGGTGCCTTACAGATGGCTGCCTCTTTAAATGTTGATGTATGTCTTATGCATAGACAGGGCTTACCTAGAACTATGCAAGAGAATCCAATATATGGCAATGTTGTCGAAGATATCAAGCAATTTTTTGACCAAAGGATTGAGGCCTGTGAGCATGCAGGTATTAAAGCAGATAAGATTATTTTAGATCCTGGTTTTGGCTTTGGCAAAACACTAGCGCACAACTTAGAAATTCTACGTCGATTTGATGAATTTAAAAATCTAAGGTGTAGGCTTTTAGCAGGACTCTCTAGAAAATCTATGATTGGTGCTATACTGAATGACAGAGATGTAAAAGGTCGTGCTATTGGTAGTGTAGCAGGCGCTATAATAGCAGTTCAAAATGGTGCTGACATTGTGCGAGTGCATGATGTTTTAGCAACAAAAGATGCACTATTGACATTACAAGCGGTAAATGGAGAGTAAATTGGCAAATTATTTTGGAACAGATGGTATAAGAGGTGAGGTTGGTATAGAGCCTATTACTGCAGATTTCTTTTTAAAACTTGGTTGGGCTGTAGGTTCAGTCTTATCTGAAAAAGGTAAATCAAGTGTTGTTATTGGTAAAGATACGCGCGTATCAGGCTATTTATTTGAATCAGCGTTAGAGGCTGGATTTTTATCAGCCGGCGTCGATGTGGGTTTATTGGGTCCAATGCCTACTCCTGCTATTGCCTATTTAACGCAAACTTATAATGCAACTGCAGGTGTGGTTATTAGTGCCTCACATAATCATTTTCAAGATAATGGCGTTAAATTTTTCTCTGACAAAGGTCTTAAATTAAGTTGCGAAGATCAAATCAAAATTGAGAAAAAATTAGCCGAACCTATGAAGAGTGTCAGCTCTGATAAGATCGGAAAGGCCCACAGACATGAGCAACCATTAGGTCGTTATATTGAATTTTGTAAATCAACGTTTGATCGAAACATTAGTTTGGCTGGGCTTAATATCGTGATCGATTGCGCTAATGGTGCTACTTATCATATCGCTGAAGATGTTTTTTCAGAATTAGGTGCGAACATTACAGTTATTAATAATACGCCAGATGGTTTTAATATAAACAAAGATTGTGGCGCAACCAATACCAGGCATTTACAAACAGTTGTCCTTGAGGCTAATGCTGATTTAGGCATTGCATTTGATGGTGATGGTGATCGCTTGATGATGGTTGACCATAAAGGCGAACAGATTGATGGTGATGAGTTGGTATTTATTGTTGCAAAGGCTTGGCAGGCACAAAATAGACTGACTAATAATACTATAGTCGGCACAAAAATGACTAATTTAGGAATGCGCCATGGTTTAAGAGACCTGAATATTGATTTTATTGAAGCAGATGTGGGCGATCGTTATGTCATGGAAAAAATGAAAGAGCATGGCGCTGTTTTAGGTGGTGAAGGCTCTGGACATATGATTTGTTTAGATAAAACTACATCCGGTGACGGCATTGTATCTGCAATACAGGTATTAGAGGTCTTGGTTAAGAGCGGCTCTAATCTTAATCAGTTAAAAAATGAAATGGTTAAATATCCTCAAGTATTAATCAATGTTAGAACTAATAAGTCAATTGATTTAGATAGTCATCAAGTGCTAAATAAAACTATTTTGGAGGTTGAGAAATCATTAGGTGATGAGGGTAGGGTGTTAATTCGTGCATCAGGCACTGAGCCTCTTATCCGTGTCATGGTAGAGGCAAAAGATATGAAGCTTACCCAGCAAATTGCAGAAAAGTTGGCCGATACACTCCGTTAATGGTCTTTGACTCTACCAGTCTTGTGCTGGTTGGTTTAATTTTCCTATGGGCAGGATTTGTTCGAACTGGTTTAGGCTTTGGTGGGGCGGCGCTTGGGTTGCCACTCATGTTATTAATTGGCGGTAGTCCAGTCTATTGGCTGCCAATTATCGGTATACATCTTCTATTTTTTTCCTCTCTCACCTTATTTAAATCTATTAAAAAAGTAGATTGGCGTTATTTAAAGCACTCATTATTATGGATTATTCCACCGACTTTAGTGGGTGTGGCAGGATTAATTAGCTTGCCTGACAAAGTGATAATTGTCTTTATTTATTCCATCACTATTTTTTATGCAATTACTTGGATTTTTAATCAAAAAATTAGCTCGCATAAATCTTGGGCGGATAAGTTATTGTTGGTCCTTGGAGGTTATGTTGCAGGTACTTCACTAACTGGTGCACCATTAATCGTAGCAGTATTTATGCGCCATGTTGCTAAAGAATATCTACGCAATACATTGTTTGTACTTTGGTTTATATTGGTAAGCATTAAGATGGTCGCTTTTATGGTTGTAGGTGTTATGATTGACTGGGAGTTTTCTCTTGCTTTAATTCCGATAGCAGCCATTGGACATGTGATTGGCATCAAGGCCCATCAAAAAATTATTGAAAATGATCAGGTCTTTAAAAAATGGGTAGGCAGTATGCTTTTACTAATTAGTTCATTCGGGTTATTGAAAGTAATTTTGAGTTAAAATCAGTCATATGAATGAATATGTTTTAATTTTAGTTAGCACAATCCTGGTTAATAATTTCGTCTTAGTGAAATTCTTAGGATTATGCCCATTCATGGGTGTTTCAAAAAAAGTTGAAACAGCTATTGGAATGGGCTTTGCAACAACTTTTGTGCTAACGTTGGCCAGCGTCTCTAGTTATCTAATTAACACTTATATTTTATTACCATTCGATATGGAGTATTTAAGAACCATTGCCTTTATTGTTACTATTGCTGGTGTCGTTGGCTTTACGGAATTAGTGGTTAATAAAACATCACCTGTCTTGCATCAATCTCTTGGTGTATTTTTGCCATTAATTACAACAAACTGTGCAGTTTTAGGTGTAGCACTTTTGAATGTAAACCAAGACCATGGATTTATAGCATCAGCTGTTTATGGCTTTGGTGCGGCCATTGGTTTTTCTTTTATTTTGGTGTTGTTTTCAGCCATTCGCGAACGTATTGATACAGCTGACGTGCCTGCTGCTTTTAAAGGTGCGCCCATTGCATTGATTACAGCAGGCTTAATGTCTATGGCATTTATGGGTTTTATTGGATTAGCTTAGTGATAGAATCGGTTGTTATTTTTTCTGGCTTGACACTCATCCTAGGGTTAATCTTAGGTTATGCTGCTATTCGTTTTAAGGTTAAAGGGAATCCCTTAGTCGATCAAATTGACGCTATCTTGCCTCAAACTCAATGTGGCCAGTGTGATTTTGCAGGTTGTCGCCCTTATGCTGAGGCTTTGGCTAAAGGCGAGGCACAAATTAATCAATGCCCGCCTGGTGGACAAGAGGGTGCTGATGCATTGGCTGAACTACTAAATGTAGAAACTTTAGCGCTGAATGAGGAGCATGGAGAATCTAAACCTAGACATGTTGTCTATGTAGATGAAAAGTTATGTATTGGCTGCACCTTATGTATTCAGGCTTGCCCTGTAGATGCATTTGTTGGTGCTTCAAAAGTAATGACAACAGTGATCGAAGAGGAATGTACAGGTTGTGATTTATGTATTCCAGTTTGCCCAGTCGACTGTATATATGTTAGAGAAATTAATCCAACTTTATTAACTTTTGTGCCAACAATTCCTGGAGAGGCCCATGTCTAGTCAATCATATTCAGGTGGTGTAGTGATTGCTAATCCTTATCCAGTTGATCAGATAAAGATTATTAACTCGCCTTTACCTGATAAAGTCGTACTTCCTCTTCAGCAAAGAATTGGTGAAGAGGCTAAGCCTTGTGTTGAAGTAGGCGATAGAGTATTGACAGGACAAGTTATTGCGCAAACAGAAGATCAGTTTTGTGTCCCTATTCATGCCTCTATTTCGGGCATTATTACAGCAATTGATAAACAAGCCATTCCTCACAAATCAGGCTTGAAATCTACTTGCATTAGCATTGAGTCTGATGGCCAGGATGAGTGGATTAAAAACCAAGGTTGCGGCAGCGACTTCCTACATTGTGACAAACAAACAATAATTGATTATATTCAGCATTCAGGCATTGTTGGCCTAGGTGGTGCTGGATTTCCATCACATGCTAAGCTTAATAAAGCGATTGATTGTCATACTTTAATTATTAATGGCACAGAATGCGAGCCGGGCGTGATGTGTGATGAAGCCTTAATGCAGCACCATCCTAGAGAGGTGATTCGTGGTATAGAAATTTTATTGCATATTACCGGTGCTCAAAAAGCTATTATTGCCATTGAAAACGATAAGCAAGAAGCTTATCAGTCTTTATTAATGTCTAATCATAATGATAGAATTAGCTTTGCCCAACTACCAGCTAAATACACTTCTGGCGCTGAAAAACTATTAATTAAGGCGTTGTTAGGCGTTGAAATTCCATCAGGTGGATTTGCATCAGATAAAGGCATCTTATGTCAAAATGTTTCAAGTGTTAAAGCGATTTTTGATGCAGTTATTGATCAACGACCTTTGGTCTCTCGCATAGTTACCATTACCGGAGATGCACTAACCCCGATTAACGTTGAAGTTAGATTAGGCACTTCTTTTGAACAGGTTATCAGCTTAACGGATGTCAATAATCAAGCGCATGATTACCGTATGGGCGGCATGATGATGGGGGTTGATATTGAAACAACTCAAATGCCAATTTGCAAGATCACTAATTGTATTTTTATTAATAATAAAACATTAAAGCAGCCCGCAAAAGAATGTATTCGTTGTAATACTTGTAATACTGTTTGCCCGATTGGATTATTACCTCAGCAACTTTATTGGCATGCCAAAAGTGAAAATATTGAAAAATGCACAGATTATCATCTATCGGATTGTATTGAGTGTGCCTGTTGCTCTTATGTTTGCCCTAGTAATATTGATTTAGTAAGTTATTTTTCATTTGCTAAAGCGCTGGATAAAAAACAAATAGCTGATCAAGAAAGAATCGATATTGCTAGAGATCGGTTTGAGTTTAGAGAGTATAGATTGGATCGAAATAAAGAAGAGCGCTCACAAATGATGGCTGAGAAAAAACAAGCGCTGAAAGAAAAAATGGCCAAAGACAAAGAACAAGGCTTAGAACAAACAGATAAAATTGCCCAAGCGATGGCTCGCGTTAAAAAAAACAAGGAAGATAATGCATAGTACTGGACTCAATACCAATCAAATCATGCGACAAGTCATTTATGCCTTAGTGTTAGGCGTGAGTGCATCTTATATATTTTTTGGGTGGGGTATTATTATTCAAATACTGCTTGGCGTTTTTTCGGCATTAGTTATCGAGGCGGCTTTTTTAGTAATACGAGGTCGTCCAGCATTAGAGTCTATTAATGATGGGTCAGCAGTTTTAACAGCAGTTCTATTGGCTATTTCTATTCCATCAATTGCACCATGGTGGATTATTGTAGTGGGTGTTGCTTTCGCTATTATTTTTGGTAAGCAATTATATGGCGGCCTAGGCAGTAACCCATTTAATCCTGCTATGCTAGGATATGCTTTTTTACTAATTTCATACCCTTTACAAATGACCACTTGGCCTGTTGATTTTTCAGCATTTAGTCAGGCTATTAATGTTATCTTTAATGCATTGAGTTTTGATGGCTTATCCGGCGCAACAAGATTAGATGAGGTAAAAACGGGGCTATCTTTGGGTAATAATCTAGCAACAATGCAGGTACACTCTACTTCACAGGCCTGGATTAATGCTGGATTTTTAGTAGGTGGTATTTATTTATTGGCACGCAAAGTTATCTTTTGGCATATTCCAGTGGCTTTTTTATCAGGCATTGTAGTAATGGCCTTGCTGGTTTTAATTTTTGATTCACAAACACATCTTCCAGTTCAAAATCATTTAATGCTAGGTGGTACCATGTTGGGTGCTTTCTTTATTGCAACTGATCCAGTTTCAGCTAGTACAACCCCTAAAGGACGATTGATTTATGGCTTTTTGATTGGCGTACTAATTGTTGTTATTAGAAACTATGGCGGATATCCAGATGGCGTTGCATTTGCTGTTTTATTAATAAATATGATGGTGCCATTAATCGATCATTACACTCAACCTAAGGTGTTCGGCAGATCATGATTAAGGCAATTTTAAAATCTGGTATGCTACTTTTGATCTTTACTATGGTTAGTGTTTTATTCGTCAGCTTGACGCAAGACACCACCCAGGAAAAGATTCAATATAATGAAGAGCAGTTACTCATCAAACGCTTAGCTGAACTGGTGTCTAATTATGATAATGATATTTTGAAAGAAAAATATGATCAAATGTTGATGCTACATGGTATTAACCAAAAAATTGGTATCTATCCTGCAAAGCGAAATGGGCAAACTTTTGCTTACTTGGTAGAGCATACTTATCCAAATGGATACAATGGCAGTATTCGCCTATTAACAGGAGTTTCTGTTGACGAAACACTACTTGGTGTTCGTGTAGTAGCCCACAAAGAAACACCCGGACTGGGGGATAAAATTGAAACAAGAAAGTCTGACTGGATTAAGCAATTTGCTGGATTATCTTTATCAAGCCCCACTCAAGATAATTGGAAAGTAAAGCGTGATGGTGGTGTATTTGAAGCATTCACGGGTGCTACAATTACGCCTAGAGCTATTGTAAGCGCTAGTTATCAGGTGTTAGAATTATTTAACAAAAAAGCCTTTTTATTCCAAGCTAAATAAATTATGTTGTTAAGTGAATTTGATTTTGACCTACCCAAGTCATTAATTGCGCAAAACCCGCCAGAAAATAGAACAGATTCTCGCCTTTTAGTGCCCCATGATTCGATTATAGATTCTCATTTTTATCAAATAGCTGACTTTATAAAGCCAGGTGATTTATTGGTGATGAACAACACACGCGTTATTCCTGCAAGATTATTTGGTTATAAGGCTTCGGGTGGAAAAGTTGAGATTATGATTGAGCGCTTACTAGACGAAAGCCATGTTTTAGCGATGATAAAAGCCTCTAGGGCGCCAAAAATTGATAGCTTTATTACTCTTGAAAATGGTGAAAAAGCTCAAATAATTAGCAAAGAACATGGTTTTTATACTTTAAATTTTGAAACTGATTCGCTACTAGGCTTATTAGATGATGTGGGCCATATTCCTTTACCACCTTATATTGAGCGAAGTGATGATAAGGCAGATTTAGAGCGCTATCAGACAGTATTTGCTAAGCAAGATGGTGCGGTTGCTGCGCCAACGGCTGGTCTTCATTTTGATGATGCCTTATTAAAAGACTTAAAAGATAGAGGTATTGATCATACTTTCGTAACCCTTCATGTCGGTGCAGGCACATTTCAACCGGTTAAGGCTGATAATATCATCGACCATAAGATGCATAGTGAGTATTTTGAAATTGATCAAAAAACTGTGGATAAGATTAATCAAGCTAAGACTAATGGTGGGCGAATTATTGCTGTAGGAACAACTGCGGTAAGATCTATGGAGTCTGCTGCTAAAAGTGGTGCGTTAGTTGCTACAAAAGAAGAGACGGATATTTTTATCTATCCAGGTTATAAGTTTAAAGTAGTTGACATGATGATTACAAATTTTCACTTGCCAAAGTCGTCCTTGTTGATGCTTGTTAGTGCTTTTATTGGGTGTGAAAAAATGATGGAAATTTACCAACATGCCATTCATGAAAAGTATAGATTTTTCTCCTATGGTGATGCGATGCTTCTGAGTAAAGCGTAATAATTTATCTTTAAGTGGACAATATGATTTATAAAAATGAGCTAGTGAGAGTCGAAATTGAACCCAGTGAAATTCCCTGGATTAAGGTATTGACTCAAAGAGAGATTAAAGAATTTAGCGAATGCACAAATGATGAAAAGTTAGAAATTTTTAGAATTATTGATATTACTGAAAAAAGCATGCTAGAGTATTTCAAAGCAGACAAGATTAATATTGCGTCATTTGGCAACTTATTACCTCGCGTTCATTGGCATATTATGGCGCGTTTTAAAACTGATAGCTATTTTCCACAACCAATGTGGGGTGAAAAACAAAGGCAAGCGCAGCTAAATTTACCTAGTTTTAATGTGTTCTTTAAGCAATTAGGAGAGGATTTATGAATCAGCTGGAAAGTCAAGCGCAGCTAGATACGCTCAAACGTGAAAACGAGGCGGTTTTAATTCTTTTTGGTGGAGCTCATTGCGGTGTTTGCCAAACTATTAAGCCACAAATTGATGAAAAATTTTGCCAAAAATTTCCAGATTTGGCAATGGTTTATATTGATTGCGAGCAACTGCAAGAAGTTTGTGCTCAGCATGGTGTATTTTCATTACCTGTGGTGCAAGTATTTTTTATGGGGCAAAAATTTATTGAAGAAGTTCGAGGTTTTTCGCTCTTAGCATTAGAGCAAGAGATTGACAAGGTCTATGCTAAGATGAATGCTTAATTTTTTGCAATGCTGGTAAATCTAAGTCAAACTCCTTGGCTAGTTGCAAGGCTCTATTAAGTCTTGCAGGGGCAGATCTACCCATACAGCCATGGCCTAGATCGCCTTCAAAGGCTTTTATCATGCTTTTTTCTAACGCCATCTGATCAAATTTTTTGCCTGTAAGTGAGCCTTGTAATTTTATAATATCATTGGAAACTTCACGCATTAATGGTAGGTGATGAGTGCGCAATCTCTCAACATTAGCACCTGGTTCAATGGCTATGCCAGCTATATTAGTGGTCAGAATATACAGATTTTTTAAGACTAATTCAAATAGTAGCTGGGTTTCATCATCAAGCACATGAGCAGGAATGTCAATCAGCGCTAGTGAGTCTACTAGTATTTGAGCTTTTCTTCCAAATACCGGTGAAGAGATTAGAACTTTAGAGTCCATGCCTTTCTTTTTCTCAAACCAAACTGAGATAACTGTTGGATCCACAAATTGATAAGGTATCCAATCACGAGGCAAAAGCTCATTTTGCATCATGGCTACTCGATTTTTCCATGATTCTGGAATTTGCGCTAGTGCGGTTTGTAAGTCAGCTTCTCCAGTGCAGACCAAAATAAGTTCTGGATCAATACTACTAGCCAGTTTTGTAATATCAGTTTTTCTGGTAATTGGGTAGACGGGATAGTTATTCTTTAAGAAGGCGCGCGCAAAGACGCTCCCAAGTTCGCCAATTCCTAAAATTACAATGGGTTTTTTCATTTTTATTTGTAGATAATATTGCTTTTTTCAATACTTATTATTTTAATATCTCTAAAAGAGTTGAGCCCATCGTTGCTGGTGTAGGCGCTATGGCAACACCAACTGCTTCTAATGCTTTGATTTTATCTTCTGCTTTTCCAGTTCCACCACTAATGACAGCGCCAGCATGACCCATGCGCTTACCCTTAGGCGCACTTAAGCCAGCAATGTAAGAGACAACAGGTTTGGAAACGTGAGATTGGATAAATTCTGCCGCTTCCTCTTCAGCTGAGCCACCAATTTCACCCACCATAATAATCGATTTGGTTTGTTCATCTTCTTCGAATAAGGCCAGACAATCAATGAAGTTCATGCCTTGAATTGGATCACCGCCAATGCCAATACAAGTGCTTTGGCCCAGTCCTACGATGGAAGTTTGATGAACCGCTTCATAAGTTAAAGTGCCAGATCTAGATACCACGCCAACGCTACCGGTCTGATGAATGTTGCCAGGCATAATACCTAATTTACATTCATCAGGCGTGATTAAACCAGGGCAATTAGGCCCCACTAAAACAGAATTTGAATCTTTTAATATTGCTTTAATTTTAAGCATATCTTGAACGGGTATACCTTCAGTAATACAAGCAATAACCGGCATTTGCGCTTCAATTGCTTCAATAATAGAAGCATAAGCAAAACGTGGCGGCACATAAATCATGGTAGCTGTTGCATTCGTTACTTCCATTGACTCCTTAACAGAGTTGAATACCGGTAAATCCAAATGTGTTTGCCCACCTTTTCCAGGTGTAACGCCACCAACAAACTGCGTTCCATAGGCGATAGACTGTTTAGAGTGAAAAGTACCTTGTTTACCTGTAAAACCTTGAGTAATGACTCGAGTATCTTTGTTGATTAATACGCTCATTACGCAACTCCTCTAGATAGCGACACAATTTTAATTGCCGCCTGAGTAAGGTCTGCTTCAGTATAAATATCCGCAGTTGACTCATCAAGTAGCTTTAAACCTTGCGCAGCATTGGTGCCTTCCAAACGAACAACAATTGGTAAATTAAGGCCAACTTTTTCAATCGCTTGTAAAATTCCTTCTGCGATTAAATCACATCGCACAATGCCACCAAATATATTAACCAGGACACCTTTAACATTTATCTCAGTTTGAATAAGCTCAAAAGCCTTAGCAACACGCTCAGCAGTCGTGCCACCACCAACATCTAAAAAGTTAGCGGGCGATCCGCCATGATGTTCAATAAGATCCATCGTTGCCATTGCTAATCCGGCACCATTCACCATGCAGCCAATTGTGCCATTCAGTGAAATATAGTTAAGCTGATACTTGCTCGCCTCATTCTCTTTTTCATCTTCTTGTGTGATATCACGCATTTCGGCAATATCTTCATGTCGATATAGGGCGTTATCATCAAAGTCAATTTTTCCATCAAGTGCCAACAACTGATTATCTGAGGTTGTGATTAGTGGGTTTATTTCAATAAGGCTAACATCTTTTGTGACAAAAATTTCGTACAGCCCCATTAGAGTCGTGATAAATTGATCTGCTAAAGTATTTTCAAGACTCAACTGTGAGGCAATTAAAGCACAATCATTTGCGTTTAAAGCGCCCAATGGATCAACTCCAAACTTAATGATTTTTTCAGGGGTTTCGCTGGCTACTTTTTCAATATCCATGCCACCTTCAGTAGAGGCGAGGACAGTGATTTTTTGAGTTTGTCGATCAACTAAAAGACCTAAGTATAGCTCGCGTTCAATACTTTGCCCGCCTTCAATGAGTAATTGATTAACAGGCAAACCTTTGGCATCTGTTTGTGGCGTCACTAATGTTGATCCAAGTAATTTTTCACAAGCATCTTCAGCATCTTTTATTGAACGACATAAAATGACGCCGCCGCCTTTACCACGACCACCTGCATGAACTTGGGCTTTAACTACCCAAATCTTACCGCCTAATTCAGTACAAGCCTTGTTCACTTGCTCAACTGCGCTAATCAGAGTGGCCTTAGGGGTTCGAATGTTGAGTTGTCTAAATAAGCCTTTCGCTTGGTATTCGTGTATGTGCATGAAAAAGTGCGTAAAATAAGATGCTTGAATTTTACACTTATTAGGTTAAAAAATGGCAAATTACTCTACCAGTCAGTTTAAAAATGGCATGAAATTAATGCTTGATGGCAATCCTTGCTCTATTGTGAACAATGAAATTGTAAAGCCAGGCAAAGGCCAAGCGTTTAATCGTGTTAAATTTAAAGATTTAATTACTGGAAAAAGCCTAATTAAAACGTTTAAATCCGGTGAATCATTAGAAAGTGCTGATGTAATGGAACTCGATATGCAGTATCTTTACAATGATGGTAGTACTTGGAACTTTATGGACACAGAGTCTTTCGAACAGCATGCCATTGATGACAGCTCTATGGATGATGCACGAGGATATTTGGTTGAGCAGGACATGTGCACTGTAGTTCTTTGGAATAATAATCCAATTTCAGTTACGCCACCTATTCATGTTATGTTGGAAGTTGTTGATACGGATCCTGGCCTTAAAGGAGACTCTGCTGGAACAGGTGGTAAACCGGCAACCATGAATACAGGTGTGGTCGTTCAAGTGCCTTTGTTTATTGGTATCGGTGAAGTTATAAAAGTTGATACACGCACTAATGAATACGCTGGGCGCTCATAACAATCATTTAAATTTGAAGTTTGAGTTATCAAACTTCTTTATTTGCAATCTGGCAACATGACAGCATTACAAGAAAAAGCAACCCTGTTTAAAAAAATTCGAGAATTTTTTGACGCCCAAGGCTTGATTGAAGTTCAAACACCATCTTTATTAAACACACCAACAACTGACATTTATATTGATAGCATTGCTGTAGCAACCAATCAAGGAATCGGCCAAAAAACACATAAGTATCTGCACACTTCTCCAGAGTTAGAAATGAAAAAACTACTCTCGAAGGGTAGTGGTGATATCTATCAAATCTGCCAGGTTTTTAGAGATAATGAAATAGGCGAGCGCAATTTTAATGAATTTACTTTATTAGAATATTACCGCCTTGATTTTGATATTCACCAATTAATGGGCGATATATCAGCCCTACTTCGCCATTTAGGCATACATGATGAAGTGGTTAAGATGTCTTATGCTCAAGCATTTAATCAATTTGGAAAAATTGATATATTGAATACAGATTTTGAATCATTAAAGTGTATCGCTTTAACACATAACCTCAATATTGATTTTGAATGGATTGAAGATCTACAAATGCTGTTATTCGTGCATCTAGTTGAGCCTTGTTTAAAAGATTTTCCAGTGTGCTTTATTTATGATTACCCTTCGGAGCAGTCTGCTTTGGCAAGAGTTGATGGCAAGATTGCCCATAGATTCGAGCTGTATTTATCAGGTGTTGAGGTGGGCAATGGTTATGATGAATTGCAAAGCGCTAAATCGTATCAGCAAGTATTTACGCGTGAGAATGCCAAACGCCAACAAATTAACAAACCTTTTTTTGAGCTAGATTTAGAATTTTTAGCTAGTTTGGAAAAGCCTTTGCCAGCTTGTTCAGGCGTTGCTATCGGGATAGAGCGATTAGCTTCTCAACTCTTTGCAACCTGATTAAAATATAGAGCAATGATTAAATTCTTCTACCTTATTATTTTTCTTTATGCACCAGCCCAGGCCTTGCAGATTTTGCAGCCTGAAAGTGGCAATGAGGTAGTGGTTCAGCAGTCTAAAGTGCTTGATGAGTCTAGCCAGTTATCAAATAATTTATTATTAACGAAGCTAGAAAAGTCCGCCAAAAGTGGTGATGTTAGGGCGCAATTTAGTCTAGCTAATGTTTATCACAATGGTATCGGAGTCAAGACTGATGAAAAACTTGCATTCTATTGGTATAAGCAAGTGGCAGAGCAAGGCTATGCAAGTGCGCAGTTTAATATTGCAAACGGCTATTATCACGGTATTGGCACTACCCAAGATTTAACAAAAGCCCAAATTTGGTATGAGAAAGCCGCTGAACAAGATTTTGTTAATGCGCAATATAATTTAGCCGTTATGTATCGTCGTGGAGAAGGTACTGAAGTTGATAATGAACTTGCTTTTTATTGGTGTGAAAGAGCTGCACAGTTAGGCTATGGGGTTGCACAATTAACATTGGCCAAATTATATGAAGAAGGTGTGGGCACCGAACAAGATGACAGCTTAGCCCAAGTCTGGTATTTAAAAGCTGCCAACCAATATGACCCAGAAGCACAATTTCATTTGGCTGATTTTTATCATAAGCGTAGTCATTATGCGCAAGCGGTCTATTATTATCGTAAAGCATCAGACCAAGGCCATATTGGCGCTCAATATGCTCTAGCCAAGAGTTTAATATCAGGTACTGGTGTTATTAAGGATGAAATCCAAGCGCAACAATTGTTATTAGAAGCTTCTCAAGCAGGACATGCCAAAGCTCAATTGCAACTTGGCCAATTATTTTTAGCGAATGATCAAATTATTAAAGCAAAAAAATGGCTAATTAAGGCTAGTGCTCAGCAAGAGAGTACGGCAACTATTTTGCTAGAAGACTTAGCAACTTTAGAACAGTCTAAGCGAGATAATTTAGTGTTAGAAGAGCCAAACTCCGAAGTGCTAAGTGCTGAGAGTTCTCAAATAGACTCAGCGCCTATTCCTGTCGTTATTTCTGATAATGCATTAAGTGAGTTAGTCATTAATCCGGCTCCGAATTTGTCAATCATCATTCCCAATCAACAACAGATCTTAGATTCGTTAAATAGCAATGTAGATGCCATGAACAACGTGGAGAAGTTAGTTACTAGCGCACAACAGGGCAATCCGATTGCTCAGCATAACCTAAGCATACTTTATAGTATTGGTGAGCTGGTGGCTAAAGATGAGCGTAGGGCTTTTTTACTTATGCAGCAGTCTGCCAATCAAAATATTACCCGCTCTCAAAATTCTTTAGCAATGATGTATGTTAACGGTATCGGGGTTAATCCAGATTACCAGAAGGCTTATTATTGGGCCAGCGTATCAGCGCGCAAAGGCAATACTGAGGGTAAGAAAATTTTGACATATCTTGTTGGGGCGTCTTTATAAAGTTATGCCAGATACAGAATTAAAATTTTGGGAAACTCACAGCTTAGATGAGATGAATCGAGCACAGTGGGAGTCTTTATGTGACAGCTGTGGACGCTGCTGTTTGCATAAACTTGAAGATGAGGAGTCAGGTGATATTTATTTCACGGATGTGGTTTGTCATTACATTGATGAAGAAACTTGCCAATGCCCGCATTATGATGATCGACAAAAATTTGTACCCGATTGTTTAACCATTTACCCAGATTGGGGTGAAAAGTTTAACTGGTTACCTAATACTTGTGCTTACCGCTTATTACATGAAGGAAAGCCTTTATTTGATTGGCACCCTCTGATCAGTAAAGATCCTGAGTCGGTTCATTTAGCAGGAATTTCAGTACGAGGTCGAACATTTTCAGATGATAAAATCAATGAAGATGAAATTGAACTACATATAGTGGATTGGGTGAAATGATAAAAAAATTAATGGTTTTGTTGATAGTAGTTTGGGCACAATCAGTGATGGCTTTATGGCCGCATAAAAATATTTCCCAGGCTGTTTTTTCCACTTCTATCGTCGACAGACAGCCTGCTAAGATAATCACTGAAGCAGATGATTCTTTAGGTAAAATCTATTTCTTTACCAATATTCGACATCTAGCTGGCGACAAGATCACGCATCGTTGGATTTATAAGGGTAAAGTTAAGGCTGAAATTAGCTTTGATATTAAAGGCGATCGTTGGCGTGTTTGGTCAAGTAAAAATATTTGGCACACGTGGGTAGGTGAATGGCGTGTCGAAGTGGTTAATCAAAACCATGAAATACTCCTGGTAAAAATAATTAATTTTGAAAAAAACATGGCTCAAGAGGGCGCAAGGAAGAACAATGAATAAAGTAGTACTAGCCTATTCAGGCGGATTAGATACAAGCATTATTGTTAAATGGTTACAAGACACTTACCAATGTGAAGTGGTGACTTTTACCGCTGATATTGGCCAGGGTGAAGAGGTAGAGCCAGCGCGTGCTAAAGCCAAAGCTTCAGGCGTTAAAGAAATCTATATTGAAGATTTACGCGAAGAATTTGCTCGTGATTTCGTCTTCCCTATGTTTAGAGCGAATGCTATTTATGAAGGTGAATATTTATTAGGCACTTCTATTGCTCGCCCTTTAATCTCGAAGCGCTTGGTTGAAATTGCCCGTGAAGTGGGTGCAGATGCTATTTCACATGGTGCGACTGGTAAGGGTAACGACCAAGTTCGTTTTGAGTTAAACGCTTACGCACTAGATGCAGATATTCAGGTAATCGCACCATGGCGTGAGTGGAATTTATCGTCACGCGAATCATTAATGAATTATGCTGAAAGCCATGGTATTAAAATCGATTATCAAAAGCAAGACAAAAAGTCTCCGTATTCAATGGATGCAAACCTACTTCATATTTCTTATGAAGGCGATATTTTAGAGGACCCTTGGGCTGAGCCAGAAGAAGACATGTGGCGTTGGACAGTGTCCCCAGAAAATGCACCAGATAAAGCAGAATATATTGAGCTCACTTATAAACGAGGCGATATTGTCGCCATTGATAACCAAGCCATGAGCCCAGCGACCGTGATGGAAGTTTTGAATGAGCGTGCCGGTGCACATGGCATTGGCCGTGATGATATTGTTGAAAATCGATTTGTTGGCATGAAATCACGTGGTTGTTATGAAACTCCTGCTGGTACGGTAATGCTTAAGGCTCATCGTGCTATGGAGAGTCTTACATTGGATCGCGCAGCAGCGCACCTTAAAGACGAGCTTATGCCAAAATACGCTGAGATGGTTTATAACGGCTTTTGGTTTGCACCTGAGCGTGAAATGCTACAAGCTGCGATTGATCAAACTCAAGAAAGTGTTAATGGTACAGTGCGCTTAAAACTTTATAAAGGTGGTATTGCAGTCGTTGGACGTAAATCTGATGACTCTCTATTTAGCGAAAAAATTGCAACCTTTGAAGATGACGGTGGTGCCTACGATCAAAAAGATGCGGCAGGTTTTATTAAACTAAATGCACTTCGTTTACGTTTAAAGGCTTTAAAGTAAGAAATAATAGCCATTCTTAAAATTTCTTAAATTTTACAAAATACCTGCTAAAAACACCATTTAGTGGGTATTTTTGTCTGTAAATTGCCACTTTTTGTCATAAATATGGGTTAAAAGTGGGTGATATTCATTATTTCCTAAATTTATAGTCAATTTATTTAGATAAATATAGGGTGTAAAATTATTATTAATGACAAAAAATAGCCAATGATGAATATTGTTAATATCAATAAAAAAAGCGTTATCCCCTCAAAGATTGTTTGCATTGGTAGGAATTATTATCAACATATTAGTGAACTAGGTAATGAAATTCCAGATCAAATGGTTATATTTTGTAAATCAAACTCAGCAATTAGTGATAATCTAACACTAGATCATCAGCAGGATATTCACTATGAAGCAGAACTATCCTTTATGGTTGAAAATGGAGAATTCTGTGCACTAGGCTTTGGATTTGATTTAACTAAAAGAGAGCTTCAATCTCAGCTCAAGAGTAAATCACTACCTTGGGAGCGCTCTAAATCTTTTGATGGATCAGCAGTCTTTAGCTCGTTCATTCCTATAAAAGATATCGATCCATCTTTGTCTTTTTCATTGAGTATTAATGGTGTGATTGTGCAGCAAGGGAATTTAGAGTTAATGATTCATTCTCCTGAAAAGATCTTAAAAGAAATTCAGACTTTTATGAGTTTAGAGGATGGAGATATAGTCATGACAGGCACACCAAAAGGCGTTGGTGTTTTAAAATCCGGAGATGTTTATCAGGCCTTAATAAGAAATGAACAAGAGATTTTATTAGAGCAGCAGTGGACTGTACGATAGTAATAAAAAAAATATGAAGTTCAATATAATCCCTTGTATGGGGTTATAATTTTGTCTGATTTTTAATCAACAAATAATTTGATGACTCAAAGCATTAAAGGCACCCAAACTGAGAAAAATTTACTTATTGCATTTGCAGGTGAATCGCAAGCGCGCAATCGATATACTTTTTTTGCCAGTAAAGCAAAGAAAGAAGGCTTGATGCAAATATCTGAAATATTTTTAGAAACCGCCAATCAAGAAAAAGAACATGCAGAGCAGTTTTTTAAATATTTAGAAGGCGGCGATCTAGAAATTACATCTTCATTTCCTGCCGGTGTTATCGGCACCACCTTTGACAATCTATTATCCGCTGCACAAGGTGAAGAGCATGAATGGTCAGTGATATATCCAGCATTTGCAAAAATAGCCAAAGAGGAAGGATTTGACGACATAGCGCAAACATTTGAGTCGATTATCATTGCCGAAAAACAGCATGACCATCGTTATAAAGCTTTGGCGAAAAATATTGAAGAAGGTCGGGTGTTTAAGCGTAATGACACGGTCACATGGCGTTGTCGAAATTGCGGATACTTACATGAAGCAAAACAAGCACCAAGCATTTGTCCAGCTTGCAAACATCCTCAAGCTTATTTTGAACTCTTAGGTGAAAATTACTAGATTGATTTTAGTGAATGCATAAAAAAGCCCGATAATAATCGGGCTTTTTGTATATGGAGGCCGGAACCAGAGTCGAACTGGTCTAGATGGATTTGCAATCCACTGCATAACCGCTTTGCTATCCGGCCAAGGTAATAAGTGCAAAGGGCTATATAAAAAAAGACCTGATAAACAGGTCTTTTAGAAAATCTGGAGCGGGAAACGAGATTCGAACTCGCGACATTCACGTTGGCAACGTGATGCTCTACCAGCTGAGCTATTCCCGCAATACAAAAGAGAATTATAGTGTTTTTTTCAAAATAGTCAAGGCAGTTTTGACTTTAATTGTCAAAAGTTTTAACGCCTTCTCTTAAATAAATAAATCCAGACCAAAGAGTTAAAAATGTCGCAGCAATAAGTAGCACCACACCGATTTCAAAACTAGGCAATCCGAAGAATGGTTGCTGATAAAGTAAGAATAAAATAGCAAAAATTTGCACAAAGGTTTTGACTTTGCCAATAGAAGAAACATTCACGCTTGATCTTTGCCCGATAGTACCCATCCATTCTCTTAATGCAGAGACTAAAATTTCACGAGAGATAATAATTAGTGCTGCCACAGTAATATACCAATGCGAGTCTGAGGGATAGAAATCAACCAGCATAATAAGGGCTACAGATACAATGAGCTTATCGGCAACTGGGTCTAAAAAAGCACCTAGTTGAGAAGTCATATTGAGCTTTCTAGCAAGATAGCCATCTAAATAATCAGTAGTACTGATAAAGGCATACGCACCTGTTAAGCTAAAGTTTATCCAAGTAAAAATTGGTGTGTGCGTAAAAGCAGGTTGGAAATAGTAAAGAGCGACAAAAACTGGAATTAAGAAAATTCTAGAAAGTGTGATTATATTTGGGATTGTCATCATGGTGTATTCTATCAGAAGCTGTTTATGCAGAATAATCTCGATGGAAATTTGATGGTGGGCCCGACAGGAGTCGAACCTGTAACCGCTCGGTTCGTAGCCGAGTACTCTATCCAATTGAGCTACGGGCCCATCAAGCCGGTAATTATCGCTAGGTTTTGACAAAAGGTCAAGTGAAAAATGGTTTATTTTTGTAAAAGTTTAACCAGTTTGTCTAGTTGTACAACTCTAGAGCCTTTAATGAGTAAAGTTGCACCCTGATGATGTTGCAAGATATGTTCTGCTAATCTTTGTTGGCTGTCAAAATGCTGTGCTTGATAATGCTCAGCTAATGGACCAAATGTATAAAAATTAGGGCTAATCTGTTGTGCTTGCAAGCCAATTTTTTTGTGTAGAGTGATAGTCTGCGTGCCCAACTCTGCCATATCACCTAGAACAATAACCAATTCGCCCGAAAATGTTTTCAAGGTTTCTAATGCAGCTGTAATCGAACTTGGACTGGCGTTGTAGCTATCATCAATCAAGGTGAATTGTTTAGTATGAATGATATTTAAACGCCCATTTTCTGCCGTGGTAGACTCTAATCCAGATTTAATGGTTTTAAAATCAATACCTAGAGCATAGGCACAAGCACTTGCAGCTAATGCATTGTCAATATTATGCATGCCAATTAGTTGTAAATTAATATGAATTTGTTGCTGGTGAATGTTTAATGTAAAGCTAGATTTTTCAATATCACTAGAAAATACGTCACCTGTTTTTGAGTTATTCGAATCTTGAACTGAGGCAGGTGTAAAACTGATATCACCTTTGAATTTTGTTTGTGTGTTGACGATATTTTTAGAATGCTTTGAGTAAATCTCGCCTTTGGCTTTAATCAAGTTAGCCTTACTACCAAATTCACCAATATGAGCGTCACCCGTGTTTGTAATCACAGCAACATCAGGATTAACAATACATCTTAGGTGTTCAATTTCCCCTATATGATTAGCACCCATTTCGATCACAGCATATTGGTGATGATGCTCAAGTTTTAGGAGTGTCATCGGTACGCCTAAATGATTATTTAAATTGCCCTGAGTTTTGAGTGTGGGCGCAGATAAATTTAAAATATTGGCAAGCAGATTTTTTGTGGTGGTTTTGCCATTACTACCTGTAATTGCAACTATTTTTGGCTGAATGTTTTTTAAGTGATATTGGGCAATATCACTGAGCGCTTTTTGTGTATCTTTAACTAGTAAAACAGGTAGATTACTAACTATTTTTTGACTAGAAATAATAGCCACAGCACCCATTTCTTCAGCTTTTTTTATGAAATTATGTGCATCAAAATTTTCACCAATCAGCGCAAGAAAAATACCACCATCCATGCGTTGACGAGTATCGGTGTAAATATCTTCAAAAGCAATGTCTTGAATATTGCTCGGATCAAGTTGCAGAACTTCGGTGAGTATTTTAGTGGTTGATTTAAGCATTATTAGCAATGTCTATATCATTCATTGCAATGGTATTATCTTGATAATATTGTTCAGATTCATGGCCTTTTCCAGCGATGAGCAGACATTCATTTTCTTTAAGTGTGGTAATGCCCGTTTCAATAGCCAATATTCTATCTTGAATAATATCTACTTCATAACTATCATCAATACCATTGAGAATGTCATGAATGATACTAAGTGGATCCTCTGAGCGAGGATTGTCATCCGTTAGGATAATCGTACTGGCTAATTTAGAAGCGATCTTACCCATTAGTGCGCGTTTTGTTTGATCTCGATCTCCCCCACAGCCAAATATAACTCGAATATTATGCTCTGGATAATGTGCTTTCAAAGTGGTAATAGCTTTTTCTATGGCATCAGGTGTGTGCGCATAATCTACCCAGGCAAAGTGATTATTAATTTTGTGCATACGGCCCATTGGTGGGCTCAGCTTATCCAATAATGGAATGATTTGCGCGCTGCTAAAATTGCGTGCTTTTAATGCTTGATAGGTGGCCAAAATATTCATCAGATTAAACTCGCCTAAGAATGGAACTTCAAACACAAAGCCATCAAGTTGAGCAATGAAGCCATACTCAGTGGTTTTAATGTCGTTAAAGTCATCAATAGAGTAATTAAACTGTGATTTTTTACCAGCGGCGTGGCTAAACTCCGTATAGCTAGGATCGTCAGAATTTAGAGTCACGCTGTTTAGGGTGTCGAGTTGAAAAAGCTTTAATTTTTCAGTTTTGTATTGCTCGAGTGTTAAATGATAATCAAGATGATCTTGTGTGAAGTTGGTTAGCACTGCTTGGGTAATATTAAGACCAGCAATACGATTTTGAGCTAAAGCATGCGATGAAACCTCTAATGTAACGACTTTGATATTTTGTTGATGATATTCATCTAAAGCGCGATATAGGGTGATGATATCTGGCGTAGTTTGCCTGGATGTTTGTGAATTATTAGCAATACCTAGTGTTCCAATTAAGCCACTCTTTTCGCCTAATTGATTAAGTGTTTGCGAGATAAAGTGCGCCACTGAGGTTTTGCCGTTAGTACCAGTTACCCCTATTATTTCTACGTCACAAGCATTTGAGTAAAAAGTTTTTGCAAGGCTAGGTAGATACTTTGACAAATTATCTATTCGAATGGTAGGAACACTACAAACGCTTTCTTTTGAATCTATCAATACGGCAATACAACCTCTGTCAATTGCTTGATCGATATAATCTATACCATGATCTTTCTCCCCTTGTAGGGCAATAAAAACGTCGCCAGGTTGAATTTTATGCGAGTTCAGACATAATCCTTCGACGGTTAAATCAAATTCAGTGGTAGTAATGTCTTGGAGTAGTTGGTTAATTTTCATGGCAATATTATAAGATTTTTTGCAACTTATACTAAGATGAATCGAAAATATACCAATATTTTTTTAAAAAAACAGCTAAGTGTTTGTCTTTGTTTTATACTAATCCCCAAGCTAACATTTATATAATAATACCACCCCTTTAAATACGGTCTATATTAGATTAAATTTTGTATAAAATCTTAGCTATAAGCATTTAAAAATTATTGTTTTCCTGGGAGGTAGTATGTCATTAACACGTAGAGATTTTATTAAAGTTTTAGGCGCTGGTTCAGCAGCAGGTTTAATTAGTGGTTGCGGCAATGATGCGCCGGCCAAACTTGCGTCACAAGATAATATGTATGAAGTGGCTAAAACTGGTAATGCACGAATTTTGCATATCACTGATACACATGGTAACTTATTACCTAATTATTTCCGAGAGCCAAACGTAAACCTTGGCTTTGGTCCTACCTATGGTCAGCTACCTCATGTCGTTGGTAATAAACTTCTTGAGCAAATTGGTGTTAAGCCAGGCTCAGCTGAAGCGTACGCATTTACTTACAATAACTTTGAAGAGCTTTCTGCTAAATATGGAAAAACAGGCGGCTTTGGTCAAATTAAAACGGTTTTAGATTCTTTGCGTGATAGTGCAGGCGGTGTAAAAAATACATTAACTATTGATGGTGGAGATACTTGGCAGGGTTCAGGTACATCACTTTGGACTCGTGGCGCTGATATGGTTGAAGCGTGTAATATGCTAGGTGTTGACGTGATGGTTGGCCATTGGGAGTTTACTTATAAAGAAGAAGAAACGCTGAAAAATATCGGCTTCTTTAAGGGTGATTTCTTAGGTCAAAATGTGCGAATTCTAGAAGACGCTTTGATGGGTGATAAGTACGCTACTATGACTGAAAAATTTGATGGTAACGGTCTTTATAGTGAAGACGATGCGATGCCATTCAAGCCTTATGTGATTAAAAATGTAGGTGGCCACCGTATTGCAGTGATTGGTCAAGCTTTTCCAAGAACCTCTAATGCTAACCCACAAAAATACTTTTTCCCAGACTGGTCATTCGGTCTTCGTGAAGACGAGATGAGTGAATTAGTTGCCGATATTCGTGAAAATGAAAAACCAGATGCGGTAATCGTGGTTTCTCATAATGGTATGGATGTAGACATTAAGATGGCATCACGTGTTGTTGGTATTGATGCTATTTTTGGGGGTCATACGCATGATGGTATGCCAAAACCTATTGAAGTTAAAAATGCAGGCGGTATTACAGTGGTAACGAATGCAGGTTGTTCGGGTAAATATATCGGCGTCATGGATCTTGAAATTAAAGACCATAAGATGGTTGGCTATAACTACAAGATGCTACCAATTTTGACAAACTTCATTAAGCCAGATGCAGCTATGGTGTCCTATATTACTAAAATGCGTAATACTAAATACGATAAAAATGTTGTTGAAGCGCGAAGCTCAACTATGTCAAACAATCCGGATCGTGTAGGTAAAACTTATGATGAAATCTTAACTGAAAAGCTTTGCTCAACGAATCAAACCTTGTACCGTCGCGGTAACTTTATGGGCACTTGGGATCAAGTATTGGTTAACTCTTTACGTGAAGAGCACGATGCAGACTTTGCGATGTCAGCAGGTGTGCGTTGGGGTACTTCTGTACCAGCAGGCCATGATGTTACTATGGAAGATTTAATGACCAATACATCAATGACTTATGGTGAAACTTATGTGTCTGAAATGAAAGGCGCACAACTTAAAGAAGTATTAGAAGGTATTGCTGAAAACTTGTTTGTACAAGATCCATACCTACAATCAGGCGGTGATATGGTTCGTATGGGTGGCATGGATTACACTATCGATCCTGCTGCCGGTCTGGGTAATCGGATTTCAGAGATGAAAGATGATGAAGGCACACTAATTGATCCGAATAAATCTTATAAGGTTTCAGGTTGGGCGCAAGTTGGCTCAGTGGGCAATGGTCGTTTAATGTGGGATGTTGCTGCAGATTACTTACGTAAACAAGGCACATTGGATTTAAAGAAAGTTAATCATCCAACCATTAAAGGTGTGAAAACTAATCCTGGTATTGAAAATTACTCTGGAAAGTTGGTCTAAATCTAGATTTAAATTGCTATAAAAAACCTCGCTAGACGGGGTTTTTTTATGAGAAGAGCTTGATGAAATTTTTATTTTTATTACTGTTATTGGCCAATTTAGTTGCGCAAGCAGATGTTGTTAAACCTGCCTTGGTGGAAATTTCTATATTTGAAGATAAAACACTTGAGGTGAGAATTGATTTAAGCCTTGAAGCGGCAATGGCAGGTATCGGTACACAATATAAGAATACCACCGACTCCCCAGATTCAGATCGCTATGATGAATTGCGAGCACTTGAGCCAAATAATTTACAGCAAAAATTTAAAACATTTGAAACTGAGTTTTTAAATAGCCTTCAATTAAAAGTTAATAGTGAGCAACAATCACTAAGTTTAACCCAAGTTGATATTGATATTGTTGGGTATAAAAAACGGCCTAGAAAAACCAGTCTTACTTATACAGTAAAGCTTACTGAATGGCCTAAAGCGCTCTCTTGGCAGTACGGAAAAATTCATGGGGATAGTGCATTACGCTGGCAGATATACCAAGCAAATGAATACAATTGGAGTCAGTGGCAATGGCTACGTGGAGGCGATCCTAGTGGGGTAATTAATATTGACCATCCAGAGTCTCAAAGCGATACACAGCGTTTTTTCCAATTTATTGACATTGGCTTTAATCATGTTGTTCCATTGGGATGGGATCATATTTTATTTATTATTGGTATGGCGCTTTCGTCTTTGTTATGGCGTCGATTATTATTATTGGTCAGTGCTTTTACTTTGGCACATACGCTAACACTTGGTTTAGCAATGATAGGAGTGTTAGAAGTATCAGCAAGGCTTGTTGAGCCGCTAATTGCTTTTTCTATTGCCTATGTAGCAATAGAAAATCTAGTAACTAAGCAGTCAATTAATCGTAAAACTGTGATTGTCTTTTTATTTGGATTGGTTCATGGATTGGGCTTTGCTAGTATGCTTCAAGAATTTGAGTTATCGCCTGAATCATTCTTATCAACACTCATAGGTTTTAATGTGGGCGTTGAATTGGCACAAGTCATGATTGTGGCTGTTGTGGTTTTACTACTTCAAAGTTTACGAGTCTTGGGATGGAATTATCGACAGCTGGTCGTTATACCTGTTTCAGTCTTAATTGCACTTATTGGATTTTGGTGGGGTGTGGAAAGGTTGATGGGTTGATTAATAATTACAAGTATTATTACTTTTCGCAAGGCAAATTTTAAAAATATGCAAGGCGTGTAGTTAATCTACACAACTAAATATTTTTAAAATTTAACGCAGTCGAAAAGGAAAAAGACGCCGTAATTTAGATAATTTTGGCTTGCATTAGCGTGTGTGTATTAATCGCGCCTAAGACTTGGTTGTTCTCATCAACTACAGGTAAAGAATTTAAATTAAATTCATCCATTATCTGAACAGCAGCCATTGCAGGTTTATCTGCAAGAATTGTTTTACAATTTGGCACCATTACCTCTTTAATTCGCAAATTTTGAATGTCAGCATGTGTTTCTAATACACGGCGTAAATCACCATCAGTAAAGATGCCTTCTAAATAATTATTGTCTGTAATAAGTACCATGCCTAATGCCTTTTGACTCATTACTAGTAATGCATCTAGTAGTTTTGTATCTGCGCTAACCATTGGAATCTCATCGCCAGTTTTCATAATATTATGAACAAATGTCAACAGCCTTCTACCAAGAGCGCCTGATGGATGAGACCTGGCGAAATCATCTGGACTAAAGCCTTTATTGGTGAGAATGCTTACAGCTAATGCATCACCCATGGCTAGAGCTACAGTTGTTGAAGAGGTAGGTGCCAGGTTATGTGGACAAGCCTCTTTTTCAACACCTACGTTTAAATGAACATCACTAATTTGCCCAATTGAAGAGTTTTGATTACCAGTCATGCTAATAATAGAAACACCCAAACGCTTAATAACAGGAACAAGTGTCATGATTTCATCAGACTCACCCGAATAAGAGATGCAGATAGCAACATCATTTTGTTCAATCATACCAAGATCGCCATGTCCAGCTTCACCAGGATGTACGGCAAATGCAGGCGTTCCAGTAGAAGCAAAGGTTGCAGCAATTTTATTACCAATATGGCCAGATTTACCCATACCAATTAAAACCACCTTGCCTGTACAATTTTGAATGAGGTGACAAGCATCAATAAAACCCTGATCAAGTTGATTGGCTAATTGAGTTACGGCGCCGGCCTCAATCAAGATAACTTGTTTGGCAGTTTCTAATAAAGTGTTAGACATAATTAACTTTGATAATAAATATTGTTGTTGATTTTATCAATTATAAGACTCGATGAGTAACGAAAAAATTAAAGATAACTAACCAGTTGACTCATAATAGATAAGTATATTTTGTATTGTAATTATTCAATATAATAGGCGAATGACAGTCTGCGACTCAAAAAAAGTAAAAGGTAAATTATGCTTTCTAAAGAAAAACTAACTGAATTCTTAGCATTAGAATTCCCTCAAACAAAATGCTACATTGATAAAGTTGGAAATCGGAGTGCTAGCGTTAGACATAAAGTTGGAATTGATGAATTACGTCCTGGCGGTACAGTCTCTGGTCCAGTTATGATGGCCACTGCCGATGTGGCCTTATATATAGCAATTCTTGGTGAAATTGGACTCGTGCCACTCATCGCAACTACAAGCTTAACTATTAATTTTCTTCGTAAACCTTCATCAAAAAAAGACATTCTTGGTGAGTGTTCATTAATAAAAGTGGGAAGATCTTTAGTTGTTGGCGAAGTTACTTTGTATTCTGATGGTGAAGTAGAGCCAATAGCCCATGTTGTTGGCACCTACTCAATACCTCCACAAAGAAGTTAACAAAACACTTAAAGCTAGTAATGGTATTGTGAATTATTTTAATATAAAGAATTTTTACCATCAGGTCGAGTTCGATAAAGCTTCATCAGCCACATATACTGCGAAGGGTGTCGTTTAATTAATTGCTCTAAATGATGATTAAGTTTATAAGCATCATCCTCTGAACTACTACTGGGATATTCTTCAATAGGAGAAGTAATAACCACCTTATATTTTGATATTTCTTCATCATAATAAGAGAAGCAAGGCAAGCTAACAGCTTTTCCTAGTTTGGCAATACGAGCAGGAGTAGTTAACGTCGCTTTTTCTTTGCCAAAAAAAGGTGCAAAAACTGAATTCTTTTTACCAAGATCCTCATCAGGTAAAAAGATAAGGAGTTGTTTTGGGATTAATTCTCTAATTATTTTACGCAACCCTTGTTCGCGTGAAATAACGAACTTGACATATCGACAGCGACTTTTAGTAATAAGCCAATTTATAACAGGGTTGCCAGACTGTTTGTAAGAGCCATAACAATCATAATTAAAGCTTAGAGCTATAGGGGCAAACTCCAGCATAACACTATGGGCAAGTAAGATTATTACGCTTTGATTTTTCTCAATCGCTCGATCTATAAATTCCTTACCCTCGATGCATACTAGTTTATTTAGACGTCTTCTGGAGGCAAAGAATAATAAGCTATAGTCTAATAAGGCACAACCATACCATTGTAAATGTTGCCTTGCAAGCTGATGCTGGGCATCACTATTTAATGTTGGAAATACAATTTTGATATTTGTTAAAACGATATGACGGCGTTTTTTATTCCTAAAATAGATAAGACGGCCAATAAACCGACCAATAAGATGTCTTAAAGATTGAGGCAGTAATGATACTAAGAAGAAAATAGAAAGTCCAATCCAGGTTAACCAATAACGTGGCTGAAGAAAAGAAAATTTGAAGTTTACTTCAACATTGTTACTACTAGAATCCGTGTTATTAATCACAACTTAAACCATTTGAATTAAATTACAGCTATCAATAAAGATTTTATCAAGATGTAACTTAAATTGAGTATCAAATTTCAATGATGTGTCAAACATGAGTAACTTTACAATAGATATAATGTTTGATTTTATCAATTATGAAAGTCAATGAGTGACGAAAAAGTTAAAATTTTATTCGTATGTATGGGTAATATTTGTAGGTCACCAACTGCTGAAGGCGCCTTTAGGTCGCAAGTAGATAGGCGCGGTCTTGAGGATTTATTTGAAATTGATTCAGCAGGGACACATGCTTATCATGTAGGTGAAAAACCAGATTCAAGATCACAAATAGCGGCGGCTAAGCATCAGGTAGATTTATCTAGTCAGCGAGCACGCCAAGTTCATCAGAGTGATTTTTATTATTATGATCATGTCTTTGCTATGGATGAATCTAATTTGTCCAACATTAGAAATATGTGCCCTAAGGAGTTTCAACATAAGTTGTCTTTGATGCTAGATAACATTCCAAACAATAAAACAAAAAGTGTACCTGATCCATATTTTGAAGGCCGATTTGATGACGTATTTGAAATGCTCAATCGTGCTAGTAATTTTTTATTAGACAGCTTAACGAAAAAGGCCTAAAACTTATTGACATAAGCGCCCCTAACACAGTATAATTCACCCCTTTATTGCCCCCGAAAAAACAACGGGTGGCTGTAAGTTACTTAAATTAAAAGAGATTTGGAGAAATAGCGATATGTCAACAGTTAATCAATTGGTACGTAATCCACGTAAAAAGAAGGTTGTTAAAAGTGGCGTGCCAGCATTAGACAGCTGCCCTCAAAAACGCGGAGTATGTACTCGTGTTTATACAACTACACCTAAGAAACCTAACTCAGCATTACGTAAAGTTGCTCGTGTAAGGCTTACTAATTCAGCTGAAGTTACTACTTACATTGGTGGTGAAGGTCATAACTTACAAGAACACTCAGTGATTCTTATTCGTGGTGGTCGTGTTAAAGATCTACCTGGTGTTCGTTACCACACAGTTCGTGGAGCGTTAGATACCGTTGGTGTTGATGGCAGAATGCAAGGTCGCTCTAAGTACGGTACTAAGAAGCCTAAGAAATAACAATAATATATAAAACAAGAGAAACCCTATGAGAAGAAGATCCGCTCCTAAAAGAGAAATCCTACCAGACCCAAAGTTTGGTGATTTAGTATTGGCTAAGTTTGTAAACATCTTAATGTTAGATGGTAAAAAATCAGTAGCTGAGAAGATTGTTTATGATGCGTTAGATACAATTGAAGCTAAAGGTAATGCTGAGCCAATTGAAGTATTCAAACAAGCCCTAGAAAACATTGGACCAATGGTTGAGATTAAATCTCGCCGTGTTGGTGGTTCAACTTACCAAGTACCGATCGAAGTTAGAGCTGAACGTAAAATTGCTTTAGCAATGCGTTGGATCATTGAGGCTTCACGTAAGCGTGGTGAGAAAGGTATGAAGCTTAGATTAGCAGGCGAAGTATTAGACGCGGTTCAAAACCGTGGAACTGCATTTAAGAAAAAAGAAGACACACACAGAATGGCTGATGCAAACAAAGCGTTTGCACACTTCCGCTGGTAATCGAACATTTAGATTTAAGGATTTAAGAAAATGGCAAGAAATCACCCACTTAGTCGCTACCGTAATGTCGGTGTTATGGCGCATATTGATGCTGGTAAAACCACTACAACTGAACGCGTACTTTTGTACACAGGACGTACTCACAAAATTGGTGAAGTACATGACGGTGGTGCAACCATGGACTGGATGGAGCAGGAGCAAGAACGTGGCATTACCATTACTTCTGCTGCAACTACTTGTATGTGGAAAGGCATGGACGAACAGTTTGAAGAGCACCGTATCAACATTATTGATACTCCGGGACACGTTGACTTCACCATTGAAGTAGAACGTTCACTTAAAGTATTAGACGGCGCATTGGCTTTATTTTGTGCGGTAGGTGGTGTTGAGCCTCAGTCTGAGACTGTATGGCGTCAAGCTAATAAGTACAATGTTCCAAGAATTGGTTTCGTTAATAAGATGGACCGTGCTGGTGCAAATTTCTTGCGTGTTTGTGAGCAAATCAGAACTCGTTTAGGTGGCAACCCAGTGCCAATGCAGATTGCAATCGGTGCTGAAGAGGACTTTAAAGGTGTTGTAGATTTAATCACTATGAAGGCTATTTTCTGGAATGAAGAAGACCAGGGTGCTACATACGAAACAACAGATGTTCCTGCAGATTTACTAGATCTTGCTGAAGAAAAACGTGAAGCTATGGTTGAAGCAGCTGCAGAAGCTAATGATGTGTTAATGGAAAAATACCTTGAAGAAGGTGAGTTAACTAATGATGAGATTAAAGAAGGTATTCGTCATCAAACAATCAATAGTCAAATTATTCCAATGTTTTGTGGTTCAGCCTTTAAAAACAAAGGTGTGCAAGCAGCATTAGATGCAATTATTATGTATATGCCATCTCCAGTGGAAGTAGATCCGATTGAAGGTATTTTAGATGATAAAGATGAAACTAGAGCGCCTCGTCCAGCTTCTGATGACGAACCGTTTGCAGCATTAGCATTTAAAATTGCAACTGACCCATTCGTAGGTACATTAACTTTCTTCCGTGTTTATTCAGGTGTTCTTAGAGCTGGTGATTTCGTATACAACTCATCAAAAGGCAAAAAAGAACGTATTGGTCGTATGGTGCAAATGCATTCTAACGAACGTGATGAAATTAAAGAAGTTCGTGCTGGTGATATCGCTGCCGCTATTGGTCTTAAAGACGTAACAACGGGCGATACGTTGTGTAGCATGGATGATAAAATCGTTTTAGAAAGAATGGAATTCCCTGAGCCGGTTATTGCACTTGCTGTTGAGCCTAAAACTAAAGCTGACCAAGAAAAAATGGGCATTGCTTTAGGTAAATTAGCAGCTGAAGATCCTTCTTTCCGTGTCTCTTCAGATGAAGAATCTGGTCAGACTATTATTGCTGGTATGGGTGAGCTTCACTTAGATATTATTGTAGATCGTATGAAGCGTGAATTCGACGTTGAATGTAACGTTGGCGCACCACAAGTATCTTACCGTGAAGCAATTACAACGTTAGTTGAGCACCAACATAAGTTCGCTAAGCAGTCTGGTGGTCGTGGACAATATGGACATGTTCATTTACGTATAGAACCTCAAGAGCCTGGTGCAGGTTATGAGTTTGTTGACGAAATTAAAGGTGGTGTTATTCCTAAGGAATACATTCCTGCAGTTAATAAAGGTGTTCAAGAGCAAATGGAAAATGGTGTTTTAGCTGGCTTCCCTCTAGTTGATCTAAAAGTGACTGTTTATGATGGTTCATATCATGACGTTGACTCAAATGAGATGGCGTTTAAGATTGCAGCTTCTAAATGTTTAGCAGAAGGTGTTAGATTAGCTAACCCTCAATTACTTGAGCCAATGATGTCTGTAGAAATTATAACTCCTGAAGAATACATGGGTGATGTCATGGGTGATCTTAATAGACGTCGTGGTTTGGTTGGCGCTATGGAAGATCTTCCAAATGGTAAGCAATTGAAAGCAGATGTTCCATTAGCAGAAATGTTTGGTTATGCAAATGACCTTCGTTCAGCGACTCAAGGTCGTGCTAGTTATTCAATGGAATTCTCAAAGTATACGGCAGCACCGAAAAATGTTGCTGATGACG